>NZ_QKTH01000004.1:7883-229919 GCF_003234485.1 Curtobacterium sp. MCLR17_034 | reverse complement strand
CAAAAGGAATTGCTTCATGACCCAGTCAGCAAGCCGACCAGGCACGAGGTCAATCAATAAATTGGCATTGACAATGTGCACGCTGTTGAGTTCTCAAGGACCAGACGCACTTGCTCCTCGGCTCGAGTTCGAGCTTCAGCCACAAGGCTTGTGTTCTTGGCTTGCCACCGGTTGTTCGTCGGACCCGGAGGTCCAGTGGCTCATCCCGAGGGGAGAGAACCGGTGGGCTTGTCATCCTAGGCGTCGAAGCGATTCGGCGCAAGGCCCGACCTGAACTTCAGTGGAGGATGGTCCCGCTTGAGGGCCGACGTGCTCTGGGCTTTCGCTCCAACCGCTCCGCCGCACCTTTGGGGTGACGAGTAAGAACTATACGCAGCCCTGAGCGAGTGCGCCAAGCCAGCCCCCATCCCGGGCGTGTCGCGTTGTGCAACACACGTCGCCCGGACGCAGCGATGCCCGGTTCCACAGGGGAACCGGGCATCGCAGGGGGTCGAGCAACCGGGATCAGGCGAGCGTCACTCCGGCGAGGGTCTTCTTGCCACGACGGAGGACGAGCACTCCCCCGGGCAGGGCGAGGTCGGACAGCGGTGCGGCGGCGTCCTCGGCTCGGACGTTGTTCACGGAGACGCCGCCCTGGTCGATCGCGCGGCGGGCCTCGCCGAGGGACTTCACGAGTCCGGTCTCCACGAGTGCCCGTGCGACGTCCGCTCCGGAGTCGAGCGTGACCGACCCCGGCAGCGCGGCGATCGCCGACCGCAGGGTCTCCGGGTCGAGCGCACCGAGGTCACCGTTGCCGAACAGCGCGGCCGCGGCATCGATCGCCGCCTGGGTCGCCGCCACTCCGTGCACGATCGAGGTGACTTCGAAGGCCAGGGTCCGCTGGGCCTCTCGTCGGAAGGGCTCGTCAGCGACGGCCTGCTCGAGTCGTTCGATCTCGGCACGCTTCAGGAACGTGAACTGCCGCAGCCGGGCGATCACGTCGGCGTCCGTCGTGTTGAGCCAGAACTGGTACATGGCGTAGGGCGAGGTCATCTCGGCGTCGAGCCAGATCGCGTTGCCCTCGCTCTTGCCGAACTTCGTACCGTCGGAGTTCGTGATGAGCGGGGTCCCGAGGGCGTGCACCGTGGCACCTTCGGCACGACGGACGAGCTCCGTGCCCGAGGTCAGGTTGCCCCACTGGTCCGAGCCACCGGTCTGCAGCGTGCACCCGTACTGCCGGAAGAGTTCGCGGTAGTCGAGCCCCTGGAGGATCTGGTAGCTGAACTCGGTGTAGCTGATCCCCGCATCGGAGTTCAGGCGCGCGGCCACCGCGTCCTTCTTGAGCATCGAGTTGACGCGGAAGTACTTGCCGACGTCGCGCAGGAAGTCGATCGCGGACAACGGGGCGGTCCAGTCGAGGTTGTTCACCAGCCGGACGCCGTTGTCGCCGTCCGGACTGAGGAACCGGGACACCTGGGTCTGCAGCCGGGACACCCACTCCGCCACGGTCTCCGGCGTGTTCAGCGTGCGCTCGGCCGTGGGACGCGGATCGCCGATGAGACCGGTCGAACCACCCACCAACGCGAGCGGCTTGTGCCCCGCGAGCTGCAGCCGCCGCATGGTCAGGAGCTGCAGGAGGTTGCCGCAGTGCAGTGACGGCGCGGTCGGGTCGAACCCGCAGTAGTACGTGATCGGCTCACCGTCGAGGGCCTCTTGCAGCGCGGTCTCGTCGGTCGAGACCTGCACCAGACCGCGCCACTGCAGTTCGTCCCACACCGAGTCGAAGGCGGGGTCGTTCTGCTGGCGCGTCAGGACGTCTTGAGCGGTATCACTGGACACCCCGCCATCGTAGCGGCGACGGACGTCCGGCAGGCGCGGCGGCCGGGAGGCCCGTGGCCGGGTTCACGAGTCGAGGGCACCCTTGTGCCGCCGGTACGTCGAGACCGTGGGGTCACCCGTCAGCCAGAAGCGCCAGGGGTACCCCAACCCGCCGGCGATGCCGCCGACGCCGGTGCGCGGCCCGCGGGAGATCCGTGGGACCGCAGCGCCCGCGGGCGGACCGGCCAGGGTCTCGGACAGGAGCTCGTCGATCACGTGGGCCGGTCCGGCGGAGGCGAGCCGGGCCTCCAGGCCGGGTGCCAGGGTGAGCACGAACGGGCCGGACCCGTCGAGGAGCGACGTGCCGTCATCCTGTCCGAGGACCGCTCCGAGCGCACCACCGAGGTTGCCGGGCCCGCGTGCCAGGGCGACGTCCGCGACCTTCGACCCGCGACGCGCTCGCGCGACGTCGAGACCTTCGACGACCTGCGCACCGCGCAGCAGGGAGCCCGACGAGGTGCCGGCAGGCCCGCTCACGACGTTGACGCAGGTGTGGATGCCGTACGAGCGGTAGGCGTACAGCGTGCCGGGCGGCCCGAAGAGGTGGCGGTTGCGCTCCGTCATCCCCCGGTGACCGTGTGATCCGGGATCGGTGGGGCCGGAGTAGGCCTCGACCTCGGTGATGCGGAGCGCCACGCCGCGCCCAGCGATCGTCGCACCGAGCAGGGCCGGCGCGGCGATCGGGGCGGGCTCGGCGAGCAGCGCGGCGATCCCCTCGGTCATCGCGAGAAGGGCGCGCCCTCGGCCAGGTCGCGGACGCGACGGGTGACGGACGCGAGCTGCTCGGCGACCCGGTCGGGTGCAGTGCCCCCGACGCCGGAGCGCGATGCGACGCTGCCCTCGATGGTCAGGACGGCACGGACGTCGGGCGTGAGGTGCTCGGACACGGACCGGTACTCGTCGTCGGTCGGCTCGTCGAGCTCGATGCCGCGCTCCTCGCAGTACCGGACGAGCGCGCCGGAGACCTCGTGCGCGTCGCGGAACGGGACGCCCTGCCGGACCAGCCACTCGGCGACGTCCGTCGCGAGCGAGAAGCCCTGCGGCGCGAGCTCGGCCATCCGGTCGGTGTCGAAGGTCAGGGTCGCGATCATGCCGGTGAACGCGGGCAGCAGGACCTCGAGCGTGGCCACGGAGTCGAAGACCGGCTCCTTGTCCTCCTGCAGGTCGCGGTTGTACGCGAGCGGCAGTCCCTTGAGGGTCGCGAGGAGCCCGGTCAGGTTGCCGATCAGGCGCCCCGACTTGCCCCGGGCGAGCTCGGCGATGTCCGGGTTCTTCTTCTGCGGCATGATGCTCGAGCCGGTCGAGAAGGCGTCGTGGAGCCGGACGAAGCCGAACTCCTTCGTGTTCCAGAGGATGACCTCTTCCGACAGGCGCGAGACGTCGATGCCGATCTGCGCGAGGACGAACGCGAACTCGGCGACGACGTCCCGGGCGGCCGTGGCGTCGATCGAGTTGTCCGCCGGACGGTCGAAGCCGAGCTCCGCGGCGATCGCGGCGGGGTCGAGGCCGAGCGAACTCCCTGCCAGCGCACCGGCACCGTACGGGCTGACGCTCGCGCGGCCGGCCCAGTCGCGGAAACGCTCGAGGTCGCGGACGAGCGGCCAGGCGTGCGCGAGCAGGTGGTGGGCCAGGAGCACCGGCTGCGCGTGCTGCAGGTGCGTGCGCCCCGGCATGATCGCGCCCGGGTGCTCGGTCGCCTGCTGGGTGATCGCGTCGACGAGGTCGATCACGAGTCGGCCGATGCGCCGCCCGTGGTCGAGCATGTGCATGCGGCCGAGGGTGGCGATCTGGTCGTTGCGGCTGCGACCCGCGCGGAGCTTGCCGCCGAGCTCAGGACCGAGGTCGGCGATGAGCAGGCGTTCGAGGGCGCCGTGGACGTCCTCGTCGGAGTCGTCGGGCTGCAGTGTGCCGTCGGCGTGCGCCGCTTCGAGCCGGTCGAGGCCGGCGAGCATCCGATCGAGCTCGTCGGCGGTCAGGTAGCCCGCGGTGTGCAGCGCCCGGGCGTGGGCACGGGACCCCGCGATGTCGTAGGGCGCGAGCTGCCAGTCGAAGTGCGTCGACTTCGAGAGCGCGGCGAGTGCCGCACTCGGGCCGTCGGCGAAGCGGCCGCCCCAGAGGGCACCGGTGTTGGTGGCGTCGGTCTTCTCGTCGGTCATGTCGTCCTGCGTCGTTTCGTCGGTGCTGGGTCGGGCCGGGGGCTGTTGGTCGGTGCGGGGTTGCTGTCGGTCAGTTCGCCGCGTCGCGGCGGGCGGAGATCTTGCTGGGCAGTGACCAGAGCTCGATGAACCCCCTGGACACGGACTGGTCGAACGCGTCGCCGGTGTCGGACGTCGCCAGGTCGAAGTCGTAGAGGCTCTGCTCCGACCGACGGCCCGTCACGGTGGCACGCCCGCCCTGCAGCCGCAACCGGACGTCGCCGGAGACGTGCTGCTGGGTGTGCTCGACGAACGCGTCGAGGCTGCGCTTGAGTCCGCCGAACCACAGGCCGTCGTAGACCAGGTCGGCCCACTCGGACTCGACGCCGCGTTTGAACCGGGCGACGTCGCGCTCGAGGGTGAGGCTCTCGAGCTCCTCGTGCGCGGCGATGAGCGCGATCGCGGCCGGTGCCTCGTAGACCTCGCGCGATTTGATGCCGACCACCCGGTCCTCGACGACGTCGATCCGCCCGACGCCGTGCTTGCCGGCGACCGCGTTGAGCTCCTGCACCATGCGCAGCACGCTGAACCGCTGCCCGTCGAGGGCGACCGGGACACCGCGGTCGAAGGTGATCGTGACCTCGTCGGGCTGCTGCGGGAGCGCCGGGTCCTGCGTGGTCGCGTAGAGGTCGGCGGCGGGGGCGGTCCACGGGTCCTCGAGGAGCCCGGTCTCGACCGCTCGGCCCCACACGTTCTGGTCGACCGACCACGGCTCCCGTTCCGAGTGCTGGATCGGCAGCCGGTGCTCCTGCGCGTAGACGATGGCGCGGTCGCGGGTCAGGGCGAGGTCCCGCACCGGTGCGACGGTCCGCAGGTCCGGTGCGATCGCCGCGACGGCTGCCTCGAAGCGGACCTGGTCGTTGCCCTTGCCGGTGGAGCCGTGCGCGACGCTGTCGGCACCGAGTTGCTTCGCCGTCAGCGCGAGGTGCTTCGCGATGAGTGGGCGGCTCAGTGCCGAGACGAGCGGGTACCGCTTCTGGTAGAGCGCGTTGGCCCGGAGCGCCGGCACGATGTACTCGTCGGCGAACTCGTCCTTGGCGTCGACGACGAGCGACTCGACGGCGCCGCAGTCGAGCGCACGCTGCCGGACCGCCTCGAGGTCCTCGCCGCCCTGGCCGACGTCCACCACGAGTGCGACGACGTCCTTGCCGGTGGCGTCGCGCAGCCAACCGATCCCGACGGAGGTGTCGAGACCGCCGGAGTACGCGAGGACGACGCGGTCAGCCACTGGTGTCCGATCCGTCGGCTAGTCGTTGGCGAGCAGCCAGGCCAGCAGCGCCTTCTGGGCGTGCAGACGGTTCTCCGCCTCGTCCCAGATGATGCTGCGCGGGCCGTCGATGACGTCGGCGGTCACTTCGAACCCCCGGTCGGCCGGCAGGCAGTGCATGAAGACGGCGTCGTCGGCGGCGTGCGCCATGAGCGCGTCGTCGACGCGGTACCCCGCGAAGGTGTCGAGGCGCGACTGCTTCTCGGACTCCTTGCCCATCGACACCCAGGTGTCGGTCACGACCACGTCGGCACCCGCGACCGCGGCAACCGGGTCGGTCACCACGAGGACGGAGCCGCCCGTCACGGCGGCGCGTTCCTCGGCGTCGGTGACGACCTGCGCCGACGGGGAGAACTCGGCGGGGGCGGCGACGCGGACGTGCATGCCCGCTGTCGCCCCGGCGAGCAGGTACGACTGCGCCATGTTGCTCGCACCGTCGCCGATGAACGCCACGGTCTGCCCGGCGAGGGCGCCGCGGTGCTCACGGATGGTGAGCAGGTCGGCGAGGAGCTGGCAGGGGTGGAAGTCGTCGGACAGCGCGTTGACGACGGGGACCGTCGTGCCGGCGGCCATCTCCTCGAGCCCGGCCTGACCGTAGGTGCGCCACACGATCGCCGACACCATGCGCTCGAGCACGCGGGCCGTGTCCGACGGGGTCTCCTTGCCGCCGAGCTGGCTGTTCGCCGTCGAGATGATCAGCGGGCTGCCGCCGAGGTCGGAGATGCCGACGTGGAAGGACACCCGGGTACGGGTCGACGACTTGTCGAAGATCACTGCGACGCTCTGCGGACCGGCCAGCGGCTTCTCCGCCCAGCGGTCGGCCTTCATGCGGTCGGCGATGTCGAGGATCGCGGACTGCTCGGCCTGGCTCAGGTCGTCGTCGCGGAGGAAGTGGCGGGTCATGCGGTGGGCTCCTGCGCTGCGGCGACGGCCGCGAGGCTCTGGGCGAGGATCGACAGGAACTCGTCGATCTCGGCGTCGGACACGATGAGCGGCGGCGCGATGCGCAGGCTCGACTCGTTGGGGGCGTTGATGATGAGGCCGCGCTCGAGGGCGGCTGCGTTGACGGCCGGGCCGATCGGACCGGTCAGACCGACGCCGATGAGCAGGCCGGTGCCACGGACCTCTTCCACCAGCGGGGAACCGATGGCGCGGATGCCGTCACGGATCCGCTCGCCCTTGACCACTGCGCCGGCGACGAGTTCCGCACGCTCGATCTCCTCGAGCACCGCGTTCGCGACGCGGGTGCCGAGCGGGTTGCCGCCGAAGGTCGACCCGTGTTGGCCGGCCGAGAACAGGTCGGACGCCCAGCCGAACGTGACGAGGGCGCCGATGGGGAAGCCACCGGCGATGCCCTTCGCGACGGTGATCGCGTCCGGCGTCACGCCGTGGCCCTGGAACGCGAACCAGTTGCCGGTCCGGCCGACACCCGTCTGGATCTCGTCGAGGATCAGCAGTGCGCCGTGCTCCGCGGTCAGTCGGCGTGCCGCCAGCAGGAAGCCCTCTGGCAGGTCGACCACGCCGGCCTCGCCCTTGATGGGTTCGAGGATCAGGGCTGCGACGGAGTCGTCGATCGACGCTTCGAGCGCCTCGATCGAGGTGTCGATGTGCTCGACACCCGGGATCATCGGCAGGAAGTCCTGCTGCAGCGCGGGCTTGCCGGTGAGCGCGAGCGCGCCCATCGTGCGGCCGTGGAAGCCCTGCTTGAGCGCGAGGATCCGGGTCTTGGTGCCGTCCGCACCCTTGTTGAGGCGAGCGAGCTTGAACGCGGCCTCGTTCGCCTCGGCGCCGGAGTTGCCGAAGTACACGCGGCCCGCGTCACCCGCGCCGGTGATGCGCTTGAGGCGCTCGGCGAGTTCGAGCTGCGGCGGGGTGGCGAAGTAGTTCGACACGTGCACGAGCTTCGCGGCCTGGTCGGCGATCGCCTCCACCAGGGCGGGGTGCGCGTGGCCGAGCGAGTTCACCGCGATGCCGGCGAGGAAGTCGAGGTACTCGTTGCCCTCGACGTCCCAGACGCGGCAGCCCTGGCCGCGCTCGAGCATGATCTTCGGCGGGGTCAGGGATCGCATGAGCGACGCCCCGAACCGGTCGTTCCAGGTCTCGGTCTGCGTCTCGGTGCTCACTGCTGGTGTCCCTTCTCGTTCGTACCCGCCACGTGCTGGCCGGTACTGCTGTCGATCGACGGCGACGCGACGCGACGGCCGATCTCGGCGTGGGTCATCTGGTTCTCGGTTCGTCGGCTCGGGTCCGGGATCACCTCGGTGCCCGCACCCCGCAGGGTGAAGACCTCGAGCAGGATCGAGTGCGGGATCCGGCCGTCGATGATCGTCGCACCGCCGACCCCGCCGACCACGGCGTCGAGGCACGCGGTCATCTTCGGGATCATCCCCGACTCGAGGCTCGGCAGGAGCTCGCGGAGCTCGTCGACGGCGATGAGGTCGACGATCGAGTCACGGTCGGGCCAGTTGCGGTACAGGCCGGGAACGTCGGTGAGCATCATGAGCTTCGAGGCCCGCAGCGCGATCGCCAGGGCACCCGCCGCAGCGTCCGCGTTCACGTTGAGTGCCTGGTCGGGGTGCGCGTCGTCGATCGCGATGCTCGAGACGACCGGGATCCGGCCGGCCTCGATCGCGGCGAGCACACCGGACGGGTCGACGTGGGTGATGTCCCCGACGTGGCCGAGGTCGTACTCCTGCCCGTCGACGACGACGCCCTTCTTCTCGCCGGTGAACAACGAGCCGCCGTCGCCGAACACGCCGACGGCCAGGCCCTCGCCGTGTTCGTTCACCAAGTCGACGATCTCGCGGTTGACCTCGCCGGCCAGGACGTCGCGGACGACGGTGATCGCCTCGGTCGTCGTGACGCGGTAGCCGCCGCGGAACTGGGACTCGATGCCCTGTTCCTTGAGGGCGGCGGAGATCTGCGGCCCCCCGCCGTGCACGACGACGGGGTGCAGGCCGGCGTAGCGCAGGTAGACCATGTCCTCGGCGAAGGCGCGCTTCAGGTCCTCGTTCACCATGGCGTTGCCGCCGAACTTGACCACGACGACCTTGCCCGAGAAGCGCTTCAGCCAGGGCAGCGACTCGATGAGCGTCGCGGCCTTGACCGCGGCGAACTCGTGTTCTTCTTCCTTCGTGAGGGGCGTACCGGCCCCGTTCGTGTCCGCCGCCATCAGCTGGAGTACGCGCTGTTCTCGTGCACGTAGTCGTGCGTGAGGTCGTTGGTCAGGATCGTGGCCGAGTGCGTGCCGACACCGAGGTCGATGCGCACGTGGGTGTCACGCGGGGTCAGGTCGACGGAGTCGCTCGGCTCGTCGGGTGCGCCCGCGTGGCAGACCCGGACGCCGTTCATGCTGACGTCCACCGCGTACGGGTCGAACTCGGCGTCGGTGGTGCCGATCGCTGCGAGCACCCGGCCCCAGTTCGGGTCGTTGCCGAAGACGGCCGCCTTGAACAGGTTGTTCCGGGCGACGCTCCGGCCGACGGTCACGGCGTCGTCCTCCGTCGCGGCGTGCACGACCTCGATCGCGATGTCGTGGCTCGCACCCTCGGCGTCCTGCTGCAGCTGGCGGGCCAGATCGGCGCAGACCGCGGTCAGGGCTTCCTGGAAGTCACCGACCTCGGGCGTCACGCCACTCGCACCCGACGACAGCAGCACGACCGTGTCGTTCGTGGACATGCAACCGTCGGAGTCGACCCGGTCGAACGTGATGCGGGTGGCGGCGCGGAGCGCCTGGTCGAGCTGGTCCGGCGTCTGCACGGCGTCCGTCGTGATGACGACGAGCATCGTCGCGAGACCCGGGGCGAGCATCCCGGCGCCCTTGGCCATGCCGCCGACGGTCCAGCCGTCCTCGGTCACGACGGACTGCTTGGCCTTCGTGTCCGTCGTCATGATCGCGGTCGCCGCGTCCGGGCCGCCGTCGCTGCTGAGTGCAGTGCTCGCCAGGTCGACGCCACGGAGCACGTTGTCGCGGAAGGTCTGGTCGCCCACACCGATGAGCCCGGTGGAGCAGACGACGACGTCGCCGGCTCCGATCCCGAGGGCGTCGCCCACGGCTTCGGCCGTCAGGTGCGTGGTCTGGAAGCCGAACGGGCCGGTGAAGCAGTTCGCGCCGCCGGAGTTCAGGACGACGGCACGGGCGACGCCGTCCCCGACGACCTGGCGGGACCAGATGACGGGGTGCGCCTGGGCTCGGTTGCTGGTGAAGACGGCGGCCACGGCCGCGTCGGGGCCGTCGTTGACGACGAGGGCCACGTCCGGCTTGCCGCTGGTCTTGAGGCCTGCGGTGACACCGGCGGCGCGGAAGCCCGCTGCCGCGGTGACGCCCTGGAGGCCCGGCTCGGTCTGGGTAATCGTGCCTGCGTCGGTCACGGTGCGACTCCGTCCACGCTGAGGCCCGTGGTCTCGGGGAGACCGAGGGCGATGTTCGCCGACTGGACGGCGGCGCCGGCCGTGCCCTTGGCGAGGTTGTCGAGCGCGGTCACCGCGACGACGCGGCCGGCGGCCTCGTCGACGGCGATGCCGACGAGCGCGGTGTTCGCACCGATCGTGTCCGCGACCCGGGGGAACTCGCCCTCGGGCAGCAGGTGGACGAAGGGCTCGTCGGCGTACGCCTGCTCCCAGGCGAGTCGGACGTCGCGTGCGCTGACGCCGGGCGAGAGCTTCGCGGTGGTGGTCGCCAGGATGCCCCGCGACATCGGGACCAGGACCGGCGTGAACGAGATCGTCACGTCGGCGGCCCCCGCGACCTGCAGGTTCTGCTGGATCTCGGGGACGTGCCGGTGCGAGCCGCCGACGGCGTACGCGCTGGCGGACCCCATGATCTCGGAGGCCAGGTAGGTGGTGGCCAGCTTCTTGCCGGCACCGCTCGGGCCGACGCTGAGCACCGCGACGAGGTCGTCGGACTCGACGAGGCCGGCCTGGATGCCCGGCTGGATGCCGAGCGTCACCGCGGTGACGTTGCAGCCGGGGACCGCGATGCGCTTCGTGCCGACCAGGGCGGAACGCTGCTTGCCCTGCGATGCGATGTCGTCGACCTCGCGCCATTCATCGGCCGAACCCGGGGTGGGCGCCGCGAGCAGGAGCTCGGGCAGACCGTACGTCCACGCGCCGAAGTAGTCACCGCCGTAGAACCGCTCCCACGCCGCCGGGTCCGTCAGCCGGTGGTCCGCGCCGCAGTCGATGACGAGCGCGTCGTCGCCGAGTTCCGCGGTGATCGCACCCGACTGGCCGTGCGGCAGCGCCAGGAACACCACGTCGTGTCCGCGCAGCGTCTCGGCCGTCGTCTCCGCCAGCGTCAGGTGCGCCAGGGAACGGAGGTGCGGCTGCGTCGCGATCAGGGGCTGTCCGGCGTTCGAGAACGCCGTCACCGTCCTGACCTCGAACTCGGGGTGGGCGGAGAGCACGCGCAGGAGCTCACCACCCGCGTAGCCGGAGGCTCCCGCCACGGCGACGGATACGGACATGGGATTCCACCTTTGGTCGGACTGGTCGTCGAGAGAGTCGGAGGCGGCGACCCCGGGCGGTGCTGATCCCGTGTGGGTCAGTCGCGCAGGGTCGCCCCGAATCGCTCGCCGGCACGTCGGACAGCGCCGTCACGGGCCTCGGTGGCCTCGGCAGCGGTCAGCGTGCGGTCCGTGGCACGGAAGCGCAGGGCGAACGTCAGGGACTTCTGTCCCTCGTCCACGCCGGAGCCCCGGTAGTCATCCACGAGCCGAGCATACTCCAACAGGTCTCCGGCGCCAGAGCGCACCGCATCCAGCACGTCACCGGCCGGCACGCCGGCATCGACGACGAGCGAGAGGTCCTGCGTGGCCGCCGGGTAGGAGACGATCGGCGCGACCGCGACGAGTTCCGGGGCCGCGGCGACCAGCGCGTCGAGGTCGAGCTCGACGACCGCCACCACCCGGGGCAGGACGGCGGCCTCGGCCAGTTCGGGCAGGAGCTCACCGGCGACGCCCACGACCGTGCCGTCGACGAGCAGCGACGCGGCACGGCCCGGGTGCAGGGACGGGTGGGTCGTCTGCGCGACGGTGAGTTCCACACCGACGGCCCAGGCGACCTGGCGGGCAGCGTCGATCGCGTCGGCGATCCCGAACGGTTCTGCCGTGGTGCCGGGCTGCTTGACGACCCGGTGGCCGGTGAGCAGTGCGGCGACGTGGAAGGGCTGGGCGGGCAGCGAGGCGTCCAGCGCCTCGAGCGTCGCGCGGTCGGGCCGGGCAGCGCCCGCCGGGACCTCGTCGGTGCCCAGCGTCACGCCCGTCACCGGCAGGAACACCCGGGACGTCTCGTAGAGCGCGACGTCCACGAGCCCGCGCGACACGTTGCGACGGGCGGCGTCGACCAGGGCCGGGACGCCGCTGCGGCGCAGGAGGTTCTGCTCGCTGTCCAGGGCGTTCGCGAGCACGACGCTCGGTCCGCCCTGCGGGTCGATCCCCGGGTAGGCGTCCTGCATGGCGGCCGACACGAACGGTGCCGTGACGACCTCGGTCAGGCCCGCCGCGGCCAGCGCCGAGGCGACCCGACGACGAGCCTGCTGGTGCCGGGTCAGGCCCCGGCCGGGCGGCGCGACCGGCAGCACGCTCGGGATCCGGTCGTAGCCGACGATGCGCGCGACCTCTTCGACGAGGGTGGTGTCGTCGGTCAGGTCGGGACGCCAGGTGGGCGGGGTGACCGCGAGCTGCTCACCGTCGGTCTCGACCGTGGCGCCGATCGCACGGAGCGTGTCGATGACCTCGGCGTCGGTGTACTCGACGCCGACGAGCTCGGCCGGACGCGAGAGCCGCATCGTCACGGTCGCCCGCGGCTCGGTGTCGACGAGCGTCGACCCGAGGGCGTCAGCGGTACCGCCGGCGAGCTCGACGAGGAGCTCGACGGCACGGTTCGCCGCGGCCTCGGCCACCTGCGGGTCGACCCCGCGCTCGAAGCGACGGGATGCCTCGCTGGGGAGCTTGTGGCGACGAGCGGTGCGGGCGATCGAGACCTGGTCGAACCCGGCGGCCTCGATCAGGACGTCGGTGGTGCTCGCCGAGATCTCGGTGCGGGCTCCGCCCATGACGCCGGCGAGGCCGACGGGACCGTCGTCGTCGGTGATGACGAGGTCTTCGGGGTCGAGCTTCCGGACCGTGCCGTCGAGGGTCTCGAGCGTCTCGCCAGCGGTCGCCCGACGCACGCCGAGGCCGCCCGCGATGGTCTGCAGGTCGTAGCCGTGGAGCGGCTGGCCGAGCTCGAACATGACGTAGTTCGTGATGTCGACGGGCAGGGAGATCGAGCGCACCCCGGCCAGCGACAGGCGCGACACCATCCAGGACGGTGTCTTGGCGGCCGGGTCGGTCCCGCGCACGACGCGCGTGACAAACGTCGACGCTCCGGCCCGACCCCGGATGGGGGCCTGGTCGTCGATCGTGACCCGGAAGCCCTCGGCCGCACGCGGCGCGACGCGGTCGACGGGGTCGTGGAAGATGGCTCCGGTGGCGTGCGCGTACTCACGGGCGACCCCGCGCATGCTGAGCACGTAGCCGCGATCGGGCGTGACGTTGATCTCGACCGCGGCGTCGTCGAGGCCGAGGAGCGCGATGGCGTCGGCACCGACGGTGGGGTCCATGCCGAGGTCGGCGAAGCGCAGGATGCCGTCGTGCTCGTCGCCCAGCCCGAGCTCGCGGGCCGAGGCGATCATGCCGTCGGACACGTGCCCGTAGGTCTTGCGGGCGGCGATCGGGAACGGCCCTGGCAGGACCGCCCCGGGCAGCGTGACGACGACGAGGTCGCCGACGTCGAAGTTGTGCGCGCCGCAGACGATGCCGCGGGGCTCGGCTTCGCCGACGTCCACCTGGCACCAGTTGATGGTCTTGCCGTTCTTCTGCGGCTCGGGGACTCGCTCGAGGACCCGACCGACCACGATGGGGCCGGTCAGGTCGAAGGTGTGGACGTCCTCTTCCTCGAAGCCGACCGACACGAGCGCCGCGTGGACGTGCTCGAGGGTGACGTCCTCGGGGAGGTCGACGGACTCACCGAGCCAACGGAGTGGGACGCGCATCAGACCACCGTTCCGAACTGCTGCGAGAAGCGGATGTCGCCCTCGAGGAAGTCACGCATGTCGTTCAGGCCGTTGCGGAACTGCAGTGTCCGCTCGATGCCCATGCCGAACGCGAAGCCCTGGTACTCGTCTGGATCGATGCCGGCGGCACGCAGGACGTTGGGGTTCACCATGCCGCAGCCACCCCACTCGACCCACCGCGCGCCACCCTTGGCGTTCGGCTGCCAGACGTCCATCTCGGCGCTGGGCTCGGTGAACGGGAAGTAGTTCGGGCGGAGCCGGATCTGCGCCTCGGCGCCGAACATCTGCCGGGCGAAGTGCTCGAGCGTGCCGCGCAGGTGCGCCATCGTCAGGCCCTTGTCGATCGCGATGCCCTCGACCTGGGTGAAGACCGGCAGGTGCGTGGCGTCGAGCTCGTCGGCACGGTAGACGCGACCCGGTGCGATCACGTACAGCGGGAGGTCACGCGACAGCAGCGACCGCACCTGCACCGGCGAAGTGTGGGTGCGCATGACCAGGTGCCGGTCGACGGGCTCGACGAAGATCGTGTCCGCCATGGCCCGGGCCGGGTGGTCCTGGTCGAAGTTCAGGGCGTCGAAGTTGAACCACTCGTGCTCGAGCTCGGGGCCTTCTGCCACTTCCCACCCCATGCCGACGAAGATGTCGGCGACGGCTTCGTTCAGCAGCGAGAGCGGGTGGCGGGAGCCGGTGGCGCGGTGGACCGGCAACGCGGTGACGTCGACGCGCTCGGCTTCGAGCCGTGCGTGTTCCTCGGCCACCGCGAGGACGGATTCCTGCTCGGCGATCGCCGCGTTCACCCGCCCACGGGCCTGCCCGACGAGCTTGCCCGCCGCGGCCTTCTGCTCCGGCGGCACACTGCGCATCGATGCGTTCATCCGCGCCAACGGTGACTGCTCACCGGTGTGCTCGGCCCTGGCCTGCTTCAGTTCGGCGACCGTCGTCGTGGCACGGACGGCGGCGAGGGCCGCGTCCACCGCGTCGGCGACGGCCGATTCGCTGATCTCGAGAGGTTCTGACACGAGACCCAAGCCTACCGGCCGTCGGGATACCACCCACCTGCACCGAGCGGACGGTGGATGACCGATGCCGACGACCGGCCTGGGGAGGGAGGAGCGTCAGCTCCGGAGCGCGAAGGCCGACTCGTACAGGCACACCGACGCGGCCGTGGCGAGGTTCATCGACTCCGCCTGCCCGTAGATCGGCACCTTGACGGCCCGGTCGACGAGCGCCAGGTCGTCGGCGGTGAGTCCGCGGGCCTCGTTGCCGAAGACCCACGCGGTCGGACCGTCGAGCATCCCCTCAGCGCGGACCACCGGCAGGTCGTCGCCCGAGACGTCCGCCGCGAGCACCGTGTAGCCGAGGGCCTTCGCCCGCTCGATCGTGTCGGCCAGGGTCACGCCGACCGACACCGGGACGTGGAACAGGGACCCGGTCGTCGACCGGACGACCTTCGGGTTGTACGGGTCGACCGAGCGTCCGGTCAGCACCACCGCGTCGGCGCCGGCCGCGTCGGCGGCCCGGATGATCGTGCCGGCGTTCCCCGGGTCCCGCACCTCTTCGAGGATGGCGACCAGTCCGGGCAACGCGGCCTGCTCGTCGGACGCATCACGGGCCTCCCGGTCGGCGGCGGCCGCAGCGCGGTCCGGGAAGACGTCCTTCACCGACGTCGGGAACTGCTGGCACACCGCCACCACGCCCTGCGGGGTGACCGTGTCGGCCATCGCGTCGAGCACCTGCTCGGTCACGAACCAGGTGTCCACCGGCGCGTCGTCCAGCCCGTAGCGGGCTGCGGCGGTCGGCGTCACGTAGAGCTCGCGCAGGAGCTCCGGGGCGTACTCCAGCGCTTCGCGGACGGCTTGGGGCCCTTCCAGCAGGAACAGGCCGGTCTCGGCCCGGACGTCCTTCTTGGCCAGGGCCGCAACGGCCTTCACGCGTCCGGCACGGGGGTTCTCGAGGAGATCGCTCACGACCCAAGTCTAGGAACGACGAAACCCCCGCCGTGCGGCGGGGGTTTCGCGAGCAGAAGAACTGACTACGCAGCCTTCGGGGCCGAGGTGTCGGCCGGGAGGGCCTTCTTCGCGGTCTCGACGAGCGCGGTGAAGGTCTCGGGGTTGTTCACCGCGAGGTCGGCGAGGATGCGACGGTCGACCTCGACGCCGGCCAGGTTGAGACCCTGGATGAGGCGGTTGTAGGTCAGGCCGTTCGCACGGGACGCAGCGTTGATGCGCTGGATCCACAGGCGACGGAACTCGCCCTTCTTCGCGTGACGGTCGCGGTACGCGTAGACGAGGGAGTGGGTGACCTGCTCCTTGGCCTTGCGGTACAGGCGCGAACGCTGGCCGCGGTAGCCCTCGGCGCGTTCGAGGATGACGCGGCGCTTCTTGGCGGCGTTGACCGCTCTCTTTACTCGTGCCATTGCACTATTCCTTTACGATCCGGGGGCTCAGTGGCCGAGGAGCTTCTTGACGTTCTTCGCGTCACCCTTGGAGAGGACCTGGTCCTCGTTCAGGCGGGCCTTGCGCTTGGAGCTCTTGACCTCGAGGTTGTGACGCATACCGGCCTGCTGCTTCATGATCTTGCCGGTACCGGTGACCTTGAAGCGCTTCTTCGACCCGGAGTGGGTCTTCTGCTTGGGCATGGTGGTGCCTTTCCGTGGGATGGATGGGGGGCCGCGTCGTTGCGGGTTCGGTCCGGGGACCTATTCGGCCGCGGCGTCCGTGGATTCCGCAGCTGCCTCGGACGTGGAACCGGCCTCGGCCTCGTCCTTGCCCTTCGCGGCGTGCTCGGTGGCACGACGCTCGGCCTTCTGTGCAGCACGCTTGGCGTTCTGCTCGCCCTTGACGTCGGACTTGTTCTTGAGCGGGGCGATGATCATCGTCATGTTGCGACCGTCCTGGGTCGGACGCGACTCGACGACACCGAACTCGGCGATCTCTTCCGCGAACTTCTGGAGGAGACGGACACCCTGCTCCGGACGCGACTGCTCGCGGCCACGGAAGAGGATCATCGCCTTCACCTTGTCGCCGCCGAGGAGGAACCCCTCGGCACGCTTGCGCTTCGTCTCGTAGTCGTGCACGTCGATCTTCAGGCGGAAACGGACCTCTTTCAGGTCCGTGTTCACCTGGTTGCGACGGGCTTCCTTGGCCTTCTGAGCGGCCTCGTACTTGAACTTGCCGTAGTCCATGATCTTGGCCACGGGCGGCTTCGAGTTCGGCGCGACCTCGACCAGATCCAGTTCGGCTTCCTGCGCGAGACGCAGTGCCATGGCGATCGGGACAACGCCGACCTGCTCACCCTGCGGACCGACGAGTCGGACTTCGGGAACGCGGATTCGGTCGTTGGTACGGGGATCGGTGATGCGGAGCTCCTTCAATCAGGTGGTGGCCGTCCGGGGCGTTTGCCCTGGACGACAGCACGAGAGAGGAGATCTGACGCACGGGATGTCGACCCGTTCGGCAGCCGCCCTGCATCGGATCCGTGGGATCCGACCGACGGGTGCAACACGTGCACTCGCGGAGCGGTGGTGACCCGGTAGCCTGGTGGAACGCGGCCGCGGGTGGGAGAGACTCCTCTTTCGTGACACCGTCCGGGTGTTGTCGAGGATCTTGATCTCAGGAGAACTGATGTCAAGGGAACTGACGGCACACGGACAGCATCTGCCGCGAGCAAGCCTAGCAGAGGAGCACCGTGAGCGACACCCCGATCGACGACACCGGCATCGACGCCGCCAGGGACATCGCGGAGGTGCCGGCGGTCGAACTCATCAACACCGTTGCGGTGCACCTGCTCAGTGCCGCGGCCGTCAAGGTCGGCCTGGCAGACGACCCGCAGGAACAGACCGACCTGGACGAGGCGCGGAAGCTCATCACCGCGCTGGCCGGCCTCGTCACCGCAGCCGCGACCGAGATCGGCGACCACCACGCCCGTCCGCTCCGCGACGGGCTGCGTTCGCTGCAGCTCGCCTTCCGCGAGGCATCGGCGATCCCGGACCCGATCGGCGCCGGACCGGGCGAGAAGTACACGGGACCCGTCAACTAGACGACGTCACCCGAAGACGGACGGGAGGCCCGTGGCGGTGTCGCCACGGGCCTCCCGTCCGTTTGTGGGTCGCGGTCAGGACCCGCTGTCGCCGACCAGGCGCGCGACGGCCGCGAGCGGGATGCCGACCCAGTCGGGTCGGTTGCGGGTCTCGTAGACGACCTCGTAGACCGCCTTGTCGAGTTCGAAGGCGTCGAGCAGCGCGCCGTGGGCGGTGAGGTCCGCGCCGGTGCCCCGCTGGTAGCCCTCGAGGAAGCGTGCCCGCGCCTCGGCCGCCCAGGCGGCCGCGTCGACCGGTTCGGCGTCGTGCGCCAGCGCACCCGCGACGTAGTCGAACGAGCGGAGCATGCCCGCGACGTCGCGCAGGGTGACGTCCGGCAGCGAGCGTTCGTCGAGGGGGCGGAGGGGTTCGCCCTCGAAGTCCAGGAAGACCCAGCCACGGGGACCCGGTGCCGACAGGACCTGTCCGAGGTGCAGGTCACCGTGGATGCGCTGCAGGTCCGGCCACGTCGCGTCGGCGGCACGGGCGTAGACCGCGCGGATGGCGTCGGCGTGGTCGGCGACGGCCGGGGCCTCGCGGGCGGCGGTGTCGAGTCGGGCGTGCATCGTGGCGACGGCGGCGTCCCGTCGGGGCGCGTCGGCCGGTTCCGTCGGCAGCGCTCCGGCGAGGGTGCGGTGCACGTCGGCGAGCGCGGTGCCGAGCTGCTCGGCGCGGTCACCGAACGGCGTGCCGGCCTGCGCCTCCTGCAGGGCGACGCGCCAGGCGTCGTCGAGCCCGGGGAGGAACTCCTGGGCGAAGGCGAGGTGCCCCGTCGCCGTGCCGTCCGGGCGTCCGACGTCCGGCCAGTCGGCGCGGAGGGCGCCGTAGACCCGCGGCACACGCGTGCTGCCCGCCGCCGTGAGGGCGAGCTGCGTGGTCACGTCGGGGTTGTCGCCGTGGTGCAGCACGCGGAAGACCTTGATGATGACGCGGTCGCCGGACTCGGTGTCGCAGATGACCGAGGTGTTGGACTGCTCACCCGTCAGGACGCGGGCGGCGGTGACCCGGCCGATCGGGCTGAGGCTGTCCGGTGCCGCGTCGATGCGTGCGGCGAGTGCCGACACCCACGCGAGATCGGTGGTGGCGTCGACGACCGTGCCGTCGGGGCCGCTGGTGATCGGCGACTGGTAGAGGACGGGGACCGTGGGTGCCTCGTCGAGCACCAGCCGGGTCCCGTCGTCGGTCGAGATCGTCCGGAGGTGTGGCACGGACCCCTTCGAGGCGTACCAGCGGCGGTCGGCGATCCAGGACTCGAGGTCGCGGTCGCTTGGCGTGCTGGTGTCCGGGGCGCTGGTGTCGGGGGCGCTGGCGTCTGCGCGGGTGTCTGCGCTCGTGTCTGCGCGGGTGTCGGGGGCGCTGGGTGCTCCGTCGCTCATGCAGCGGAACCTACGCGCCGGGGCCTGGCGAGGTGCCGAGTCCCCCACAGGACGGGCCGGGCCGGGCTCCGTCCACAGAGCCCCGATGCCCCCGGTCTGACACGGGTGCGTCGGACGACACTTGCGGCATGCCCCGATCCGCTGCCGCTCCTCCCCCCGCCGCTGACGCTGCACCTGCGCTCCCCGACCCCCGCCGGACCTGGCGGATCCTCGACGACCGCAGGCTCCCCGCACTCGAGCCGTTCGCCGCCGACGTCCGCCGTCACGAAGCGGTGACGGCGCGCGAGACGGTGTGGGACTCCGACGACCGGGTGCTCGCCGCCGAGGGTGTCGTGCTCACACGCTCGCCGGACGGCACCTGGACGATCGACCGGGGTGCCCACGGGGTCGGTCCGGAACCGCTCGACGCTGCGTCCGACGGTCCCCCACGCGACGCCGTCGAGGTGTTCCTGCGTGGTCGTCCACTGCGGACCGTCCTGGTCCGTGACACCACCACGACGCTCGTGACCCTCCGCGGCAGGGACGGCCGGGTGCGGGCCGAGGTCGCCGACGTGCGCGTGGACGACGGCGACCCGGACACCACCGTGCTGCGGTCGTCGCGGTGGTGGGCCCTGACGGACGACGGACGCGACGGTGCCACGGCACGAGCGACCGAACGAGCGCTGCACGACGCGGCGACGGACCCGGTGGACGTTTCGTCGGTACCGCTCCCCCGGGGCCCGGAGCCGGCGCCGGAACGCCGACGCGGCCGAGCGAAGCGCCCCCGGCCGGACACCGCCGCCGGGTTCGTCCTCCGGGTGCTCGATGCCCTGCGGCGTGACCTCGTCGCGGCGGACCCCCGGGTACGAGCCGACGAGCCCGAGGCCGTGCACGACCTGCGGAAGGTGCTGCGCCGCCTGCGGAGCGTGCTCGCGGCGTTCCGCGGCGCGCTCGACCGTCAGGCGACCGAGGACCTCCGTGCCGCCCTGGCCGAGACCGGACGGATCGCCGGGACCGCTCGCGACGCCGAGGTGCTGCACGCCGGCCTGTCCCGGTCGGCGGCACACGCCCCCGACGGGTACGTGGACGCCGAGACCCTCGACCGTATCGCTTCGGAGACCGCGGAACGTCGCAGCGTCGCTGCGGCCGAACTCCGGCGAGCGCTGCGTTCCGATGCCTGGTTCCGGACGCTCGACGCCCTCGACGACCTGCTGCTGCGCGCGCCGGCCGGCCCGCACGCGGACGACGATGCGGCCGCGTTCGCCACCAGGCGCATCCGGCACGAGCGGGCACGCGTCGGTCGGCTGCTGGGTGATCCCAGCGATGACCTCGACACCCTGCACGAGGTCCGGAAGGCCACGCGCCGGTTGCGCTACGCCCTGCAGGCGGCCGGTGACGTGCCCGACGTCGGGAAGCGCCGGCTCGGTCGACTGCGACGGGTGCAGGAGACCCTCGGCGAGACGCTCGACGCCGCACACGCAGCCGATGCGTACCGACGGCTGGCAGCCGTGGCAGCGCAGCACGGCGAGGACACGTTCGGGTACGGAGTCCTGGCGACGACCGAGCAGGCGGCCAGCACGCAGGGCCTCCACCGATCGCGGAAGCTGCTCGCGCGGCTCTGACCGGGTGCGAGAATCGGGCCGTGCCGCACTACTTCGAGGACCTCGCTGCCGGACAGACCTTCACCACGCCGGGGCGCACCATCACCGAAGCGGACGTGGTGTCGTTCGCCTCGTGGACGAACGACAACAACCAGGTGCACACGGACGTCGAGTTCGCGGGGAAGACCCGGTACGGGCAGCGGATCGTGCACGGGTTGCTCGGCACCTCGCTGTGCCTCGGGCTCATCGCGCGCACGGGCGTCTTCGAGGGGTCCGCGGTGGCACTGCTCGGGATCGACCAGTGGCGGTTCACCGAGCCCGTGTTCATCGGGGACACCGTCACCTGCACCGTCGAGGTCCTGGGCACCCGGCTGACGAGTTCGGGCACGACCGGGATCGTCGAACGAGCGGTGGCCCTGCGGAACCAGCACGGCGTGGTCGTCCAGCAGGGACGGATGGACGTCATGGTGCTCACCCGCGACGCCGCGATCGACTGAGCGGCCGCTCGACGAGCGCCCTGCGGAACCTGCTCTGCGCAATCCCGACTCCCTCTTTACAACGATGTACCAGCACGGGAGCATGGACGCATGAGCACGCTCGACGGCATCGTGGCCGCACCTGACTCCGCTTCCGCCCCCGGCCTCCCCCTCGCTTCGCGACAGGACGGCACGTACCCCCGGCCGCAGATGCTCCGCACGGCGTGGGCCGACCTCGACGGCACGTGGTCGTTCCGGAACGACGGCGACGACGACGCCTGGCGCACCGGCTTCACCGACGCCCGGGACATCGTCGTCCCGTTCCCGCCCGAGTCCCCGGCCTCGGGCATCGACGAGCCCGGGTTCAACCCCGTGGTCTGGTACTCCCGCGCGATCACCCGCTCGGAGATCGACGCCGCCGGGTTCGGCACCGGCGCCCCTCGACTCGTGCTGCACTTCGGCGCCGTCGACCACCGCGCCCGCGTCTGGATCGACGGGCAGTTCATCGGCGAGCACGAGGGCGGCCACACCCCGTTCTCCTTCGACGTCACCGAGGCGCTGACCACGGACCCCGACGCCGTGCACACCCTGGTGGTCCGCGCCGAGGACGACCCGCACGACCTGACCCAGCCACGCGGCAAGCAGGACTGGCACGAGGACCCGCACGCGATCTGGTACCGACGGACCACCGGGATCTGGCAGACGGTCTGGCTCGAGGCCGTGCCGACCGCCTCGATCGCTTCCCTGCGCTGGACGAACGTCGACCACGCGACCATGCGTCTGACGGTCCGGCTCGACGGTCACCGCACGGGCGGCGAACGCCTGCGCGTCGAGGCCCGCTGGGACGACCGCGACGAGCACCTCGCCACGGTCGAGACCACCGTCGGCGAGACCGGGGACGAGTTCGACGTGGTCGTGCCGATCGCGCGGCAGACGAACGGACAGGCCGAGGACGAGCTGCACTGGACGCCGGACACGCCCCGGCTGATCGACGCCACGGTCATGCTGCTGGCGCGCTCCGGCAACGGCACGACGGTGGGCACGGTCGCGCTCGACGCGGTCGCCAGCTACTTCGGGATCCGGACGGTCGGGGTCGACGGCGGCGCGTTCCTGCTCAACGGCCGACGCCACGACGTCCGCAGCGTCCTGAACCAGGGCTACTGGCCCGAGTCCCACATCGCCGCCCCGTCCCGCCGGGCACTCCGCCGCGAGGTCGAACTCATCAAGGAGCTCGGCTTCAACGCGGCCCGCAACCACCAGAAGATCGAGGACCCCCGGTTCCTGTACTGGGCCGACCGGCTCGGACTCATGGTGTGGGGCGAGGCCCCCGGCGCCTACGCGTTCTCCCCCCGCGCCGTGCAGCGTCTGATGCGCGAGTGGATGGACGCCGTCGAGCGTGACGCGTCGCACCCGTCGATCGTCACGTGGGTGCCCGCCAACGAGAGCTGGGGTGTGCAGCACATCGCCACCGACCCCGCCCAGCAGGCCTACGCCCGAGCCCTCGCCGACGTCACGCGGGCGTTGGACCCGACGCGTCCGGTGATCTCCAACGACGGGTGGGAGCACACGAACTCCGACATCGTCACGATCCACGACTACGAGGGCGACGGACCCCGGCTCGCTGCCACCTACGCGGACGAGACCGCACGGACCCGACTCCTCGGTGGCATCGGCCCGGCGGACCGTCGCATCCTGGTCGGCGGCGCCGAGGACCTCGGCCAGCCGGTCATGCTCACCGAGTTCGGCGGCGTGAACTACCAGCCGGGCGTCCAGCGCGAGGACGGCTGGGGGTACACGTCGGCCACTGACGGCGACGACTGGGTGGCCCGCATCACCGCGCTGTACGACGCGATCCGCGCGAGCTCGTTCCTCGCCGGGTCCTGTTACACGCAGCTCACCGACACCATGCAGGAGACGAACGGCCTGCTCAACGCAGACCGCTCCCCGAAGGTCCCGATCGAGCAGATCCGTCGCGCGGTCACGGGGCGCTAGCCGGGAGGCCCGCACTTCGTGAGCAGGAATGGTCGGGCCCGGCAGACGGACCCGACCATTCCTGCTCACGATGCGCACGGGTTGCCTCGCGCCGGGCGGGTGGCGGCCCGCGATGCGGGGCGCGGCCTGCGATCTGGGAAGATCGGGCGGGTGACGAGCGTGGCGGAAGCGAGCCGGGCCTCCCGGCGGGGGTTCCGCAGCCTGCTGACCGGACGGCGCAGCGCCTGGACCGCGCCGCTGCTGATCTGGGCGGGCTCGCGGGTGGTCAGCACGGTGCTGCTGGCGACCGTGTACCTGCTGGCGACCGCGAACGGCTGGCCGTTCGCCTCGTACCGGCAGGATCCCTCGTTCTTCACGTTCTCGGGCTCGTGGGACGCCTCGTTCTACCGGACCATCGCCGAGCACGGGTACCCGGCAACGCTGCCGGTCGACGACTCCGGGCACGTCCTGCCGAACGCGTGGGCGTTCCTGCCGGTGTTCCCCGCGGTCGTGCGGATCCTGATGACGCTGACCGGCGCCTCGTTCTGGGTCGCCGGGGTCGTGGTGGCGTCCATCGCCGGAGCGGGTGCCTGCGTGCTGCTGTACCGGCTGGTGCTCGCCGTCGGGTGCTCGCACCGGGCCCGCTGGGCGACGGCCCTGTTCGCGTTCGCGCCGACGGGGTTCCTGCTGCAGGTCGCCTACGCGGAGAGCCTGCTGCTCGTGCTGCTGTTCGGTGCCCTGCTCGCCCTGGTCCGGCGACGGTACTGGCTGATCGCGCCGCTCGGTGTCGTGGCGGCGTTCACGAAACCCGGGGTCCTCGCGCTGGCGCTGGCACTGGCCGTGCACCTGGTCCTGCGGTGGCGGGCCTGGCGCCGGCAGCAGGACGCGTTCCCGTGGCGGGACCGGATCGCGATCGCGGTGGCCGGCCTGGTCGTCGCGGCTGCGGGACTTGCGTGGCCCGTCATCGCGACGGCCGTGACCGGGCGACCGAACGCGTACCTGGACACGGAGCTGTCGTGGTGGGTGGGGTTCGTCGGGCGGCAGCACTTCGCGCCGCTGACGCCGTGGTTCACGATGGCGTCGACGTGGCTCGGGCCGCTCGGCATCGTGCTCGTCGTCGTGGTGCTCGCCGGCGCGGTGTGGTTCTTCTCGCGCAGGAGCACCCGGGCCCTGGGTACCGACGTCCTCGCGTTCACAGCCTCCTACGGGCTGTACCTGGTGGCGGTGTTCCTGCCGCAGCAGTCGTTGCCGCGGTTGCTCATGCCGATGGCGCCGTTGCTCGGGTCGGACGTCTTCGTGGGGACACGGCGGCGGGCGGTGACGTGGCTGGTCGTGGGGGTGTGCCTGCAGCCGCTCGCCATCGTGTTGCTGTGGTTCCTCGGGTACCCGTGAGCGGCGCTGGTCGTCGGCTCTGCAAAACGCCGGTGTTCGCCGGTTGAACACGCGCAGACCGCGGTGCGACGCGCGAACACCGGTGTCTTGCGGGCCGCGACAGCGCTACACGTCGAACGTGTGGAACCAGGCCGATCCGCCGGGGTGCTGCACCGTGATCATCTCGTCGAGGTCGCGGTAGGGGCCGTCCTGGTTGTGGCTCGCCGACTTGATGCGGATGGTGCCGTCGGGCTCGGTGAAGACCTCGGACACGATGGTGGTGTGGTCCGGTGACCCGTTGGCGTTCCAGTCGAAGAACACGATGTCGCCGACCTTCACCTTGTCGCGCTCGTCCGACGAACGCCGGGTGAGTCCGAACTCGGCCGCGTTGGTCTCGAGCCACGGGTCCATCGTCGGGCAGTAGGTCCACGTCGCACTGTGCTCGGCACCGGCTGACCGGTTGTACCAGTCGGACCGCTGCTCCCACCCGCGGGCGATGAGCGTCTGGCTAACGTAGTTCGCGCAGTCGCCGCCGATCGGGTTCATCGTGCCGTACTCGGCGAGGTTGTAGTCCTTCCAGTACCGCATCGCGTACGCGAGCTGCCGGTCGACGTCGGTCAGTGCGGCGTAGGCCAGGGTGGTCGAAGCGACCGCGCTGCCCGCAGCGGGTGTCGTGGCGGCGGTCGGGGTCGGCGTGGTCGTCGCGGTGTCCTGGGTGGCGCCGCTCTGCCCGTCGTTCGCGGCGCTGCCGTTGCCGTCAGAGGACTGGTTCGCCGACGCGGTGGGCTCGATCACCGCGGTGAAGAGCGCGACGTCGGCGTCACCGGCGGTGTACATCGCCTGGTGCGGGGCCGTGAAGGTCACCTTCGACGCGGTCGCCGTGACGTCGCGCGCAGCGACACCGCCGACGGTGACGCCCTTGACGGCGGCGAGTCCGGTCCCCGTCACGGTGATCGTGACGCCACCGGCGAGCGGGACCTGCGCTGGAGTGACGGCCTTCGCGACGGGCTTCGCCGTCGGGGTGGACGATGCGTCCGCACCCCCGGAGCTCCCGCGCCCGCCGCCCGAACCCTTGCCCAAGTCGCCGCCCTTGTCGCTGCCGGAGGAGCACGCCGCGACGGCGAGCCCGATCCCGGCGACGCCGGCGAGGGACAGGAGTGCGCGGCGGTTCATCGAGGCAGTCATGACACGACCAGCGTAAGCGACACCTCCGTCGTTCCGACACGGCATGATCGTCTTCGGGGGCGAGCGTCCTCCGTGTCCCAGCGGACCCGTTCGGAAGGAACACACATGCCCGAGAGCCACGACTTCTTCGTCGCCACCGACCCCGAGACCGCCCGTGCCCAGGTGCGTGAGGCGCTGTCACGCGAGGGCTACACCGTCGACGACGCCGAGCAGGGGGCACTCCGTGCGACCCGCGGCAGCCTCGGCCTGACGCTCCTCATCGGCGGCATGGCGAACGACCGCACGTTCCACACCCGCCTCGACGTGCAGATCATGATCGCCCCGGACGGCCGCACGGTCGCCCGACTGCTGCGCGGCTCGGGCAAGTCCGCGATCAAGGGTGGAGCGCTCGGCATCTCCCGCGGCAACCGTGCCTTCGAGCAGGCCGCGAACGCGATCCACACCACCTTCGCGCAGTCCGGCGTGCTGACGGAGAGCATCGCCGGCTGACACGTCGACGTCGGGGCCGGGTCCGACGCGACCCGCAGACGGGCGGGAGGCCCGGTGCCAGCTGGCACCGGGCCTCCCGCCCGTCTGCGACTCGCGCTCGCCGTTATGATGCGCGCCGATCCGCTCGCGAACCGTCGCAGGTCGCGTGCCCCTGCGTCAGCTGCAGGACCAGTCGCGGTCGATCACGGTCGAGCCGAACGGCGTGACGTACTGCGTCATCCTGATGGGTCCACCGAGCAGACGAGCGCCGGAGCAGGCCGCCTGAGCCTGGTCGAGTCGGGCCGCACCGAGCGCGATCCAGCTCGGCAGCGGCCGGAGCGGACTCGATGCCGGGACGGTCCCCATAATCTTGTTGAACTGGTACGAGGTCGAGTAGACCCCGATCTGGGTCACTCCCGCGTCCTGCAGGGCCTTCGTCATGCCCTCGAGCGCCGCACGGTTCTGCCCGGCGTCCGAGGTGACGTACGACAGCCCGGTCTCGACGTCGAGCCACCAGCGGTACTGACCAGGATTGGTGACTCCGCGGGTGTTGGCTGCTTCGTAGGCGCGGGCGTACCCGTACATGTACGAGCACGCTGCCGTCGTCTTCCAGGTCGACTGCGCACCGGACTGCGGTGTGCAGGTGCCGTACGCCGTGGGCATAGCGACTGTCTGGCCGTTCGGCGCGAGGTTCGACGTCGGCCACACCGAGGCTGCCCGTGCCCCGGGGTTCGTGAAGAGCGAGTAGACCTGCGTCGTCGGCTGGGCGGTGCCGCCGGCGGAGGCCTCGGCCCAGCCGAGCTGCTGTTGCAAGCAGGGGTTCGTCGTGTTGGCGCGTTCACCGTTCACCCCGACGATCCCGAACGACTGGTCGGTGGGGACGGTCTTGCCGCACTGCGGCCAGGAGATGTCCACGCCGGTCCCCGAACCCGTCGATCCATCGAGGAAGTACCCCACGACGTCGACGTAGACCGTCGCAGTCCCGCCGGACACCTTCGCCTGCACCTGCCCTCCGGCTGCGAGCGGCGCGATCAAGGCGTTCCCGATCGTCTGCCCCTTGGCGTAGACCTGCGTCGGCACGCTCGAGGCCAGCCCCGCACCGACGACGCGGAGTGATCCCCCGGTGCTTCCCTTGCCGACCTTCGCGTTGATGACCGCAGCGGTCGCATTGCGCGGGACACCTGCGGTGCCGGCGACGGTGACCTTCTTCGCGGTGGTCCCGGCAGCGACGGTCGCAGCTCGGACCGGGTGCGCGGGGACGAAGACCGAACCGTTGGCGTTCGGCGCGTAGTACCCGACCACGTCGGCGAGCACCCGTGCGGATCCGGAGGAGACTCGCGCTTGCACGGCGCCGCCGGAGAGCCTGACCGTGGTCGTGTTGGCGACGGTGATGCCCTTCTCGTACATCAACGAGACGACCCCGGCGTTGTTGCCGGACGGGGTGATCCGCAGCCGACCACTCGTTGCGGGGCGGGAGACGTCGGTCTGGAGCACCACTGCGGTGGCGTTCGCCGGGACACCCGCCTTCCCCGCGACCACGATCTTCTTCGCCGCGGTGGACACCGTCCCGTTCAGCACGTTCGTCGGCGGCAGCGGCGTGTACGTGGAACCGGATGTACTCGTGCCGTACCACCCCGCAACGTCGAGCGAAACGGTGGCCTTGCCCGCGGACACCTTCACCTGGGCCTTGCCCGAGGTGAGCCCGACCGTGGTGGTGCCGGAGATCGGCTGCGCCCGGCGGAAGTTCTGGATCGCGGGGCTCGCCGTGCTGCCGGCCGGTGCAACGCTGACGTACCCGGCGGCGCTCGGCGCGTTCACGGTCGCGGTGAGCACGACCGCGGTGGCCGAAGCGGGGATGCCGTTCCTGCCGCCGAGGGTCACCGTGGTCGCCGTGCTCGTGGCCGTGCCGGACCAGGCCCGCGCAGGTGCGACCGGCGTGAAACGCCCCGTCGTCGGTGCCGCTGCCGATGCCGGTGCGACCGGCCCGACGACGGCGAGCCCGGCCGCGACGGCGAGCACCGTGCCGAACGATGCAATAGCGGTCCTGAAGCGCATGTGTTCCCCCGTTCCCCGCGCCGGTCGGCGCACGGGGAGTCTAGGGCGGTGCGTTGGACAACACACCACCCCTGTCCGTGAACTGTGTCGAACGATCCACCTGACTCGGCCTGTGGAGGACGGTCCCCTCGACACGTCCGCCACCGACAGAACGGCCCGGAACCTGTGGGTTCCGGGCCGTTCTCGTGGTTGCTACCTGGTGGAGCTAAGGGGATTCGAACCCCTGACCTTCTCATTGCGAACGAGACGCGCTACCAACTGCGCCATAGCCCCAAGTGCTCGACCACACTAGCACCCTCGTTCGGCCCAGCCGAAATCGCAGGTGGCCCTTCGGGCGTGCCGCGGGTCAGACCGCGCGGCGGCGTCGCATGATCGCGTCGAGGTCGGCCTGCTGGTACGCGTCGTCGTCGAGGACACCCATGCCGGCCCACTTGCTCGGCGGCCCGGCAGGCTCGTCGGCGGGAGCAGGAGCGCCGGGAGCAGGAGCTCCGGGAGCAACACCGGCCGACGCGGCAGGGGCGGCGGGGGCCCGGAGCCCGAGCCGCTCGGCCAGACGCCCCTGGTCGTGCGCGGACAGCGACGCCGCAGCCTCTTCCAGTTCGGGTCGCATCCGCGACACCCGCGCCAGCGACGGGTCGGACTCCCCGGCGCGGATCGCGGCAGCTTCGGCCTCGGCTTCCGCCTTGGCCGCGGCGACGCGCTCCTTCAGGCGGGCAGCGAGTTCCGCCGACGACTCGGGCGAGACGGCCGGAGCAGCCGGCCGCTCCACGTAGAGGGGCTTCGGAACGTGGTTCGGGGTCCAGGAGCGGTCTGCTGCGGGCTCGGCAGGCTGCTCGGTCGACAGGGGCGGCGCCGGGTCCGTCCAGGCGGTGGCCGGCCGGGAGGCGCGGGTCGCGCCCGTCTCGGCGGCCGCGAGACGCTGCTTCCGCGCCGTCGCCACCTGGTGCAGCTGGGCCAGGACCGCTGCGGACCCACCGGCGGCGACGAGTCCGGCGACACCGACGAGCCAGAGCGACGGTGCCGCGACGAAGACCACGAGGGCGATGACGACGCCGAGCGTGCCGAACAGGGTCGCCCCGAGCCGGGAACGGCGCATGCGCATCGCGGTCAGGGCCGGCACGGCGGACGCCCGCTCGAGCACCGGTGCCTGCTCGGCCAGGCGGCGGGTGATCTCACGCTGCCGCGCGGCTTCGTGGGCTCGGACGATGGCGGTGCGCTTGGCCTCTTCGGACCGGGCGACGCGCTGCGCCTGGGCGAGGGACTTCGCGTTCATCTCGATGCGGACCTCGTCCGGCAGCTCGGCGGTCTGCGCGAGGATCCGGAGGGTCTGCTGCAGCCGGATGGCGTTCCGCTCGGTGGCCAGGTACTGGCGGCGGGCGGCCCACGACGGCATCAGGTAGACGAGCCAGAGGACGGCCGCGACGAGCAGGACGATGCCGCCACCCCACGAGCCGATTCCTGCCATGCGAACACGGTAGGGGTGGCGGTTCCCGCGCCGCGTCATTGCCGGACGCGTGTTGCGCGTGTCGGGGCGGAATCCGTGGGAGGCGAGCCGCGCCTCCAGGCCCGTCAGACGTGGGACGTCAGATGCGGGGCGTCGTGTCCAGCGGCATCGCCGCCTCGTCGCGTGCGGCGAGCGGCACGGCCCCCACGCCGGGCGGCACCTGCCCCTGCACCCAGCGGTCGAGGACGCCCCCGCGGACCTCTTCCGCCACCAGCGCGAAGCAGAAGTGGTCGCGCCAGTCCCCGTTGATGTGGATGTACCGGCGACGGAGTCCCTCGTACCGGAAGCCGAGCTTCTCGACGACGCGCAGGCTCGGGGCGTTCTCCGGCCGGATGCAGATCTCGATCCGGTGCACGCCGAGCGAGCGGAAGCAGTGGTCGACGGCGAGGGCGACGGAGATCGGCGTCACGTTGTGGCCGGCGGCGTCCTCGACGACCCAGTAGCCGATGGAGGCGCTCGCGAGCGAGCCGTAGGAGATGCCGGAGACGTTGAGCTGCCCGACGAAACGGCCGTCGAGTTCCATCGCGAACGGGAGTCCCAGTCCCGCGCGGGCGTTGGCCTGGAGCGCGCGGATGCTGCCCCGGACGTCGGTGGAGACGTGTCCGGAGGGGTTCGTGGCCTCCCAGGTGCGGAGCCACGAACGGTTCGTCGCGAGTGCCGCGTCGAGGTCGCGGGTGTCGCGGAGCCGGAGGGGCCGGATGGTGACCCGCCCGTGGGACAGGGTCGGGATCGTCGTCATCGCTGGGTTCCTCCGGGGTCCCGCCCCGGTGCGGGACGGGGTGTCCCGCCCGGGTCCGTGATCACCGGACCCGAGCGGGATGGCCGACTATTCGCCCGCGTTGAACTCCTTCAGCCACGACTTGAGGTCGGGGCCGAGGTCATCGCGGTCCGAGGCGAGCTGCACGATCGCCTTGATGTAGTCGAGTTTGTCACCCGTGTCGTACCGGCGTCCACGGAACACGACGCCGTACACGCCGCCGGTCCACTCTTCGGCGCTCGCCATCTTCATGAGCGCGTCGGTCAGCTGGATCTCGCCGCCCTTGCCCGGCTCCTGCTTCTCGAGGACGTCGAAGACCTCGGGACGGATGACGTAGCGGCCGATGATGGCCAGGTTCGAGGGCGCTTCGCCCTGCGGGGGCTTCTCGACGAGGCCGGTGATCTTCACCACGTCGTCGGTGTCGGTCGGCTCGACCGTGGCGATGCCGTACAGGTGCGTCTGCGACTCGGGGACCTCGAGCAGGGCCACGATCGTGGCGTTCTTCTCGCCCTGGACCTCGATCATGCGCTGGAGCAGCGGGTCACGAGCGTCGATGATGTCGTCACCGAGGAGCACGGCGAACGGCTCGCGGCCGACGTGCATCTTCGCGCGGAGCACCGCGTGGCCGAGGCCGAGCGGGTCACCCTGTCGCACGTAGTGCATGTCGGCGAGGTCCGTCGACTGGTTCACCTTCTGCAGCTTCTCGTGGTCGCCCTTCTTGCGGAGGGTCTCCTCGAGCTCCGACACGTGGTCGAAGTGGTTCTCGAGCGCGTTCTTGTTGCGCCCGGTGATCATCAGCACGTCGGTCAGCCCGGCACCGACAGCCTCTTCCACCACGTACTGGATGGCCGGCTTGTCGACGACGGGGAGCATCTCCTTCGGCATCGCCTTGGTCGCGGGGAGGAAGCGGGTACCCAGCCCTGCGGCCGGGATCACCGCCTTCGAAATCTGGAAGCCCATGCTCAGACCGTATCCGATCCCCCTTTCGAGGGCATGTCGTCGCTCCGGGGGACACGGGACCCCGCGTGTTCCCGGCGGGAAGCCGCAACCGTGCCCCTCGGTAGACTCCTGCGCATGATCGCCGATCTCGGGAACGAGAAGCGCGCCCTGCGAGCCGAACTCCGGCAGCGGCGGCGCACCCGGACCACGACCGAACGCGACGCGGACACCGAGACCCTGACCGCGACCCTGCAGCGCTTCGTCGAGGAGCGCCAGGTGACGTCCCTCGCCCTGTACCTGTCCGCACCGGACGAGCCGAACGTCCGGCCGTTCCTGAACTGGGCGTTCGGGCAGGGCATCCGCGTGCTGCTGCCGATCACCCGCGAGGACGGCCTGCTCGACTGGGCCGTGGGCGACGGCGAGAGCGAGACCGAGAGCCTGCTCGGCCTGCCCGAGGTCGTCGGCGAGGTCCTGTCCCCGCTCGCGATCAACGACGTCGACGCGATCCTGGCCCCGGCGGCGGCGGTCGGGCACGACGGCGTCCGCATGGGCTGGGGGCGCGGCTACTACGACAAGACCCTCGGGTCCATGGCGAACCGTCCGCCCGTCTATGCTGTGATCTTCGACGCGGAGTACCTCGACGAGGTCCCGCGCGAACCCCACGACGAACCCGTTGACGGCATCATCACGCCGTCGCGCATCATCACGTTCCGGAGCTGACGTGCCCACCTACTCGTACCGTTGCACCGAGTGCGACAACGCGTTCGACATCAAGCAGTCCTTCTCCGACGCCACCCTGACGGAGTGCCCGGTCTGCGGCGGCGTCCTGCGCAAGGTGTTCTCCCCGGTCGGCGTGACCTTCAACGGCGGCGGCTTCTACCGCACCGACTCGCGCCCGGCCCCGAAGTCCGAGGGCTCGTCGAGCGCCCCGGCGAAGTCCGAGCCGAAGAAGTCCGAGCCGGCGAAGAAGGCCGAGTCGAAGCCCAGCGACTCGAAGCCCGCCGCGTCCTGACGGGGTCTGCGCTCTCCGGATAGGTTGGGGCGCGTCGCCACTCGGCGGCCGTCCTCGACCCGGAAGGAGACCCTCGCATGAAGGGCTTCAAGGAGTTCCTGCTCCGCGGCAACGTCATCGACCTGGCCGTCGCAGTCGTCATCGGTGCGGCGTTCACCGCGATCGTCAACAAGATCGTCCAGGCGCTGATCAACCCCCTCATCGGTGCGGTGTTCAACGCCTCGAGCCTCGACGACGCCCTGAAGGTCCGGATCCCCACGGTGTCTGGTGACCACGCCACGCTCTACTTCGGCGCCATCATCGGGGCGGTGCTGAACTTCGTCATCATCGCCGCGGTGGTCTACTTCGTGCTCGTGGTACCGGTCAACCGTCTGAAGAAGGTGGCGTTCGAGCGCGTCAAGAACGACGAGGAGCAGACCCCGCAGGACGTCCCCCCGACCGACGTCGAGGTGCTGCTCGAGATCCGCGACCTGCTCCGCCCGCAGAACGGCGGCGCGACCAGCACGGGCGCGCACATCGCCCCGTCGAACGCTCCCGAGGGGCCCGGCATCGGCGGCTCGACGAAGCTCTAGCCCAGGCGCCTTCGCACGACACCGGTGTTCCCGCTCCGCACACCCGCAAACCGCGGTGCGCAGCGTGAACACCGGTGTTTTGCGCGGGGGCCCGTCAGGCGGCGGGGACCGCGCGGCGCTTCGCGAACATCGCGACGGCGTACTGCGCGCCGGCGAGCACGTGCCCCGCGGTGCCGAGGTACACGAACACCAGGGCCACGACCCGGACCCACGGCGCGTTCTCGTCGACGGTGTGCACCGCGGAGAACAGCAGCACCGGCAGCCCGACGAACAGCAGGGCCGAGCGGATCTTGCCCGTCCACGTGACGTCGAGGTCCGGGTTGCCGTGGAACAGCACGCTCGACAGGACGACGAGCACCAGGTCGACAAGCACGACGACGGCCACCACCCACCAGGGCAGCAGGCCGACGAGCACCAGGGACAGCACGATCGCGATGATGGCCAGGCGGTCGGCGACGGGGTCGATGGCCTTGCCGAGCTTGGAGCCCTGGTCGAACTTGCGCGCGATGAAGCCGTCCGCCCAGTCGCTCACGCCGATCACGACGAGGGCGACGAGCGCCCACCCCGGGTGGCCGGCGACGACGAGGCCGATGAACACCGGGATCAGCACGAGGCGGAACAGCGTGATCAGGTTCGGCCAGGTCTGCCAGTCGGGGCGCTGTCGCGCGGTGTCAGTCATCACGAGCCAGGCTACCGGTTACCAGTGCGGGGGGACGTCGCGCCGGAGCTGGTCGTCGTTCTCACCGTCGCGGTGCCGCGCCGGTTCCGGCGGCGGCGTCGGGTCGTAGCCCGCCACCGGCTGGGTGGTGACGCGTCTGCGGCGCCGCACCGGGCCTCCCGGCTGGTCCGCCGTCTCGCGTCCGTCAGCGGCGGGACGGACGGGAGGCACGGCTGACGACGCGTCGTCGACTCGCGTCCAGGTGCCCACCAGCTGGTCCGTCTCCGGCGTCACCGGACCGGCGGGCCGCGAGGCCCGGCGGCTCATCGGCGGGCGGGGATCGGCGGTATCGAGATCTCCTGCGTGGCACCGCGGTCGACACCGAGCACGGACGCGACGGTGTCGGCGACGCGGTCCGGGTCGGAGAACAGCTGGAACGCGTGCACGCGCACGTAGTGCCAGCCGAGTCGGCGGAGGACCTCGGGGCGCAGGCGCAGGGACTCGCGCAGCGATCCCTTGACCAGCGAAGCGTCGGTCTCGATCGTGACGCAGACCCCGCCGTGCGCGGCGACGAGGCCGAGCTTGCCGCGGTGTCCGAGCGCCACCGGGATGCCACGCATCTCGAGGCGCCGGGCCAGGTCGACGAGCAGCGGGTCGGAGTCGTCCGGCACGTACTCGGCGGTGGTGCGGGCACGCACCTCGGCCAGGATCTCGGCGAGGGCGACGGTGCCGTGGCCCATGCGCTCGGCCTCGATGTCCGAGGGCTGGAAGCAGGTGACGATGACCATCGAGCGACGCGCACGGGTCATCGCGACCGCCAGCAGCCGCTCGCCGCCGGGCTTGCCGAGCGGACCGAAGTCGCGCAGGACGCGGCCGTGCGGGGTGCGGCCGTAGCCGATGGAGAACACGACGCGGTCGCGGCTCTGCGCCACCGACTGCTCGAGCGTCGCCACGATGAACGGCTCGGCACGGTCGCCGATGACGAACTCGGTCAGGTCCTTGTGGCCCTGCGCGGCGGTCAGCACGGCCTGCTCGACGCGCACGGCGTGCTTCGCCGACGCGGTGATGACCATGAGCGACTCGGTCGGACGGGTGCGGGCGTGGTCGATGACGAGCCGGACCACGCGGTCGACCTCGGCATCGACGCTCTCGACGGCACCGGACTCCGGGTCGGGCACGGCCTTGCCGTCGCTGACGTAGTCGAGCGCGATCGAGCCGTGGCCGAGGAACGAGCCGGCCCACGGCAGGGACTCGATCTTGCCGCCGTAGAAGCGACGGTTCACGAGCTCGGCCAGGTCCTCGCCGCCGGCGCGGTACGACCGCGACAGGGACAGGGTCGGCAGCAGAGTGGAGAGCTTCGCCAGGGCGGAGTCGGCGTGGAACGCGTCGAGCGTGCCCTCGTCGACCTGCAGCGCCCGGTGCTCGGGGTCCACGGCGATGCGGAACGGCGACGGCGTCTGGGTGACCGGGTCACCGAACACGACGGTCTGGCGGGCACGTCGGACGGCACCGACGGTCTCGGCGATCGTCACGGCGCCGGCGTCGACCAGGATCACGGTGTCGAAGGGCATCGTGTCGGCGATCTGCGGCACCTCGTACGGGCTGGCGAGCCAGACGGGTGCGATCGACCGGGACAGGTGCGGTGCGGAGTCCTGCAGCAGGCGCGAGGTGATCGCGCCGTCGCGGAGTTGGGTCTTGAGCGCGGTCGCTTCTTCGGGCCAGTCGACGAGACCGACCTTCCAGTTCTCGGCGAGCTGCCACGCCAGGCCCTGGGAGACCCCGGCCGCGTGGGCGTCGTCCACCAGGCGGAAGTCGGCCTCGACCCGGTCGAGCATGTCGGTGTTGGCGCCGAGCAGTGCCCGGTCGGACTCGAGCATGGTCTCGAGGGCGGACTGCCACCAGGCGAGCTCGAGCTCGGCCGGCACCTGCACGTCCGGCACGTGCCGGTTCGCCAGGTCGGTGATGAGCGGTTCGAGCTGCAGGTCGCGCAGGGTCTGCATGAGCTCGGTGCGCTCCTGCAGGTTGTGCAGGACGTCGGACTCGGCGGCGAGCTCGGCGATGGTCGGGACGAGCTGGTCGACCGGGGTGTTCGCGAGCTGGCGGTCACGCTCGGTGCGACCCAGCGGCTCGTCGAGGCGCGCGAGGTCCTCGGCGACGTTCGAGAACAGCACCTGGACGTCGGCGATGCCGGTGGGCACCTCGGGGTTCACGCCGGCGGCGACGTAGCGCTGCCAGAGCACCCGCTGCTGCTGGACGCGGGTCAGGGCCTCGTGCAGGTCGGACACGTGCACGCCCGGACGGACGTACTCGCGGGCGAGCTTCTTGAGCCGGCGACGGTTCGTCGACGACATCGGGGCACCCTCGCCGCGGGGCGCGGTGGCGGCCACGAGCTCGGACACCGAGCGGTCGAAGACCACCGGCAGGAAGCGGTCGAGCGTGTCACGGATCTCGGTGAGCAGGCGCAGGTAGATGCCGAGCTCGTTGATGGTCGTGAACTGGCGCATGTGCGTCGAGCTCACCAGGTCGTGGGCGCGGCGGAGCAGGGTCGGCAGGCCGTCGGCGTCGAGGTCCTTCGCGATGCGGTGCGCACGCTGGGCGCCGTCGCTCGAACCGAACTTCGCGCCGTACCAGGGCGAGTCGTCGGGGCCGTAGCGGAACTCACCGAGGTTCGCGGCGCTGACCATCGTCTCGGCGACGCGCGAGCGGCCCTCGACCATGCTCGCGACGGAGGACTTCGACAGGCGCGCGGTGGTCGACGGGGCGACGGGCAGCAGCGACAGGCGCGACAGCTCCACCAGGCAGTCGAGCACCGAGACGCCGAAGTCGGGGTCCTTGCGGGTGAGCGAGCCCCGGTAGTCCTTGAGCACCTTGCGCAGGCGGACCAGGGCGTCGTCGACCTCGCGGAGGTTCGGACGCGCGGCCTTCTCGTTCCGGGCGATGGCACGGACGACGTCACGGCGCAGGGTCGACGGCGTGACCGCGACCCCGGGCAGCTGGACCTCGCCGAAGCGGGCGGCGATGCCCCGCAGGGTGGCGCGGCGCGGGCTCACGACGAGCACGCGCTTGTTCGCGGCGACCAGGCCGCCCAGGGCGTTCACGATGGTCTGCGTGCCACCGGTGCCGGGCAGGGTCTTCACGACGATGGAGTTGCCGGCCGTGATCTGCGCGATCACGTTCTCCTGCTCGTCGTCGGCGTCGAGCAGGAGCGTGTCGGTCTCCGGGCTGCGCTCGTCCGACGGGGTCTGCTCGACCGGGTGGTAGGACTGCTCGACCTGCCACTTCGCGCTCGGGTTGCCGGCGAGGGCGTCGAGCACGGGGTGCGACAGGTCACCGGTGTCCTCGACCATGCCGGTGGCGACCTCGGCGAAGGTGGACACCACGAGGCGTGCGTGCACCGAGAAGCCGGGGATGTGCGCGGTCAGGCCACGCAGGCGGTCGATGACGGGGTTCGGCGTGAACGAGCCGTCCTGCTGCGCGAGGGCCACGAAGGACTGTGCGTCGAGGATGACCCCGAACTGCTCGTGCAGCGCGTCGGCGAGGCCCGGGTTGAGCACCGGTTCGCCGAGCAGGCGCACCTCGAAGTCGCGTCCGTGTCGGCGGATCGCCAGGGGGCGCAGGAGCACCGGGCCGCGGAACTGCTCGTCGCCGTGCTTCCAGTCGGCCATGCCGATGCCGAGCTTCACGGCGTCGATGCCGCGCACGGTGGCCAGCTCGGTGCCCTTCGCCTCGACGTGTCCGGCGGCCACGCGGGCGGCACGGAGCGCCACCTCGTCGCGGATCAGGCTGGACAGCAGGGTCGTCTTGCCGGTGATGAACTGCGCGAGACCGCCCGGGTGGGTGGTCGAGAGCTCGATGCGGGCGCGCGGGTGGTCGCTGAAGTGCGTGAGCGGGCTCGTGCCGCCGACGCCGGTCAGCTGGGTGCGCCAGCCGTCCCACGTCGGTTCGGCCGCGTTGCCGGCCTGCAGCCGCGGGTCGCCGAGGCTGATCGCCTGCGGGCTCGTCATCTGCAACTCCGGGCGGAGCGTGCGGTCCGGCTCGTCGTCGGTCCGTTCCTGGTCCACGTCCTGCTGCTCGTCTCGATCGTCGTCGGGGCGCGCGCGGGCACCCTCGACGGGGACGTCGTCGTTCACGTCGTCCTCACCGTCGGTCACCCTGTCCGCTCGCCACACATCCGACACTGTAGGCGGAACCGGACGGCCTCTCTGGCAATGAACCGAGGTTTCGGGGTTTCCGCACGGACGTGACCGCCGTCCGGCCCGACGTGCGCCACCGTCCGACCCGACGTGCGGCGCGCCCGATCCGACGGCGGCCCCGTCCGGTGTGGTACCAACGGGGCATGGCCATCGACGACCGCACCGCTCCGTCCGCCCCCACGCCGAACCGGCGTCGATCGGTCCCCGCCGAGATCTCACGGTCGTGGCTGCTGGTGTCCGGCACCGCCACCGACCGGTTCGACAAGTCCCAGCGCTCCCGCGCCGACCAGATCATCCTGGACATCGAGGACGCCGTCGACCCCGCCGCGAAGCCCTCGGCCCGGCAGGGCGTCGCCGCCTGGCTGGCCGGCGGTGGCGAGGCCTGGGTGCGCATCAACGACGTCACGACGGACTTCTGGGCGGACGACGTCGAGGAGCTCCGCGGCCTGCCCGGGCTGCAGGGCGTCATGCTCGCCAAGACCGAGTCCCCCGCCCAGGTCACCGACACCTGGCACCGGCTCGGCGGCCAGACGCCGGTGATCGCCCTCGTCGAGTCGGCCCTGGGCATCGAGGAGTCCGTGTCGATCGCCAAGGCGCAGGGCGCGTTCCGCCTGGCCTTCGGTTCCGGCGACTACCGCCGCGACACCGGGACCAGCGCCGACACGCTCGCGATGGCGTACCCGCGGTCGAAGCTGGTCGTCGCCTCGCGCGTCGGCGACCTGCCGGGCCCGATCGACGGCCCCACGGTCGGGTCGTCGCACCCGATCCTCCGCGAGCAGTCGCAGGTGGCCGTGTCGCTCGGCCTCACCGGCAAGCTCTGCCTGGACACCGAGCAGCTCCCCGTCATCAACGAGGTCATCTCCCCCACGCCGACCGACGTCGCCTGGGCGCAGGACTTCCTCGACGACTTCGAGGCCCGCGGCCGGGTCATCCGCGACGGTTCCGACCTGCCGCGGCTCGGTCGGGCGCAGAAGATCCAGCGGCTCGCACAGGCGTTCGGGGTCGAGGCGCGGTAGGACTGCACGCATGACCTGGTCCAACGTCCCCGGCCCTCCGCCGCAGTCCTCCTCCGGCCCCACGGACGCGCAGCGCGCGGCGTGGGAGCGCGGCGGCACCACGCTGTTCCCGCCGGCGAAGCTCGCCGACCGGATCTCGACGGTGCTGCTCCTGGTGTTCGGTGCCGTCATGACCGCGATCACGGCGGTCGTCGGCATCGTCGCGATCGCCTCGGCCACGGCGGAGTGCGACGCCTCGTCGGGCTGCACGCCCGGCGGGTACTTCGGTGGCGCGGCCATCGCGGTCGGTGGCGCCTTCGTCATCGGGGTCGCCACGATCGTGCTGTCGATCGGCGCGTGGATCCGGCGGAAGCCCTCGTGGTGGATCGCCGCGATCGGCTTCGTGCTCGCGATCGTCGTCATCGTGTGGGGCGGGGTCGTCTTCGCGAACGCCGTCGACAGCGGTTCTGCCTCGTCGTCGGTGTCCGCCAGCGCCTGACCGGCGCACCGACACCACCCTTCCGACCGGACGCCGTCGTCCGACGCGTGCCGGGTCCGAGAACGCGTGTGCGTTCCGGCCTGGAGGCGCGGGGCGGGGCCGCCACGCGCCTCCAGTCCGGAGCGGGGTAGCGTCCGGAGCATGGTGACGGTGTCGCGGACGACGGTCGCGGTGGTCGGTGGCGGCCCCGCAGGGGTCGTGCTCGGGCTGCTGCTCGCCCGCGCCGGCGTCGACGTGCGTGTGCTCGAGCGGCACGACGACTTCAACCGGGACTTCCGGGGCGACACGGTGCACGCCTCGACCATCCGGCTGCTCGACGAACTCGGCCTCGGAGCACCGTTCCGGGCGCTGCCGCAGTCACGCCTCGACGACTTCTCGCTGCCGATGCCGGACGGCTCACGGCTGCTGCTCGGTGACTTCTCGCGTCTCGCACCGCCGTACGACCACGTGGCGATGGTGCCGCAGTGGGACCTGCTCGACCTGCTCGTGACCGCCGCCCGTCGGGAACCGTCGTTCGGCATCTCGATGGGCCTCGCCGCGACCGGGCTCATCGAGGAGAACGGTGTCGTGACCGGGGTCCACCTGCGGTCGAGGGACGGGACCGGCGAACCCGAGGAACTCCGCGCGGACGTCGTGATCGCCTGCGACGGGCGGAACTCGGTGCTGCGTCGCGCCGCCGGCCTCGTGCCACGAGCGTTCCGGGTGCCGTTCGACACCTGGTGGTTCCGGTTGCCCCGGCACCCCGGGGACGCGGCGAGCGCCCTCACCCCCACGTTCTCGGACCGGGACGTGCTGCTGAGCTTCCCGCGGCCGGACTCCCACCAGGTCGCGTACTTCGCGCCGAAGGGCTCTGACGCGGCCCTGCGCGCAGCGGGGGTGACGGCCTTCCGGTCCCGTGTGGCGCGGCTCCGACCGGACTTCGCGGACCGGGTCGACGCGATCGCCTCGATGGACGACGTGCACGTGCTCGACGTCCGGATGGACCGCCTGCGCCGGTGGTGGCGCCCGGGGCTGCTCTGCATCGGGGACGCCGCGCACGCGATGTCGCCCGCTGGTGGGGTCGGCATCAACCTCGCGGTGCAGGACGCGGTGGCGACCGCGACGATCCTGGTGCCGGCGCTCCGACGGGGGCTCCGCGGTGACGGCCTCGACCGGGCGCTCGCAGCCGTCCAGCGTCGCCGGACCCCGCCCGCAGCCCTGGTGCAGGCCGCGCAGGCGGTGCTGCACCGGGTCGTGTTCGAGCGGGCCTTCGCCGGGCACCTGCAGGACGGTCCGCCGCTGCTCCCCGTGTTGCTCGCGCGCTGGGTCCCGCCGGTCCGGGGCCTCTACGCCCGCGGCATCGCGTTCGGCCCGCTGCCGGAACACGCGCCGTCGTGGGCTCGTCGGTGACGGGGGCTCGTGGCGCGTCGGTGCGGGAACTGGGCGTCGGCGTCGGGGGCGGGCGCATGCTGGGCCGATGAAGCAACGAGTCATCGGAGACGTGTCCGTCAGTGCCATCGGTCTGGGCGGGATGCCCATGTCGATCGAGGGCCGACCGGACGAGCGTCAGTCCATCGCCACGATCCACGCAGCGCTCGAGAACGGTGTCACGCTCATCGACACCGCCGACGCCTACCACCTGGGCGGCCACGACGAGGTGGGGCACAACGAGGAGCTCATCGCGCGGGCCGTCCGGGAGTTCCACGACGACACCTCGGACGTCCTCATCGCGACGAAGGGCGGACACCTGCGCCCCGAAGCCGGCAACTGGGCACAGAACGGGCACCCGGAGTACCTGAAGGAGGCGGCGAAGGCCTCGGCGAAGCGGCTCGGCGTCGAGCAGATCGGCCTGTACCAGTTCCACCGCCCCGACCCGGCAGTGCCGTACGCTGACTCGATCGGGGCGCTCGCCGAGCTGCTCGACGAGGGCGTCATCCGGATGGCGGGCATCTCGAACGCCGACCCGGACCAGATCCGCACCGCGAACGAGGTGCTCGGCGGACGCCTGGCGTCGGTGCAGAACCAGTACTCGCCGAAGTTCCGGTCGAGCGAGCCGGAACTCGAGCTGTGCGACGAGCTCGGCATCGCGTTCCTGCCGTGGAGCCCCCTCGGTGGCATCGGGAGCGCGGCGGACCTCGGCACGGCGTTCGAGGACTTCGCGTACATCGCCCGCGACCGTGGGGTCACCCCGCAGGTCATCGCCCTGGCGTGGGAGCTGCAGAAGAGCGACGTCGTCGTGCCGATCCCCGGTGCGTCGCGGCCGCAGTCCATCCTGAACTCGATCACGGCGCCGACCGTGCGGCTGCGGCCGGAGGACGTCGCACGCCTCGACGCCTCGCAGCCCGCGGCCGTCTGACGCCCGTTCCCCCGACGGGGGAAGCACGACGCCCCGCCGCTCCTGGTCCAGGAGCGGCGGGGCGTCGTCGTGCGTGGCCGGGCGTGCGCCCGCTCAGCTCTTGGCGGGGCAGACCGCCGAGACCTGGTCGAGCGTGGTCTGCACCTCGGACTGGGCCTTCGTGACCTCGGTGGAGTCCTCGGCCGCGCCGGAGCGGATGGCCGAGCTGTAGCCCTTGGCCGCGCCGGAGAAGTCCTCGAACGTGTCGTGCACCTGGTCGTTCGAGACCTTCGTCAGCGCCGAGTCGATGCGCTGGACGAACTCGTCGATGAGCGCCGCACGAGCCTTCGGCTCGGCCGGGGCAGAGCTGGAACCCTGCTCCTTGAGGAACGACGCGAGTTCGTTCTCGAGCAGCGAGCAGGCTTCCTGCTTGGTCTGGGCGGGTGCCGCGGCGGCGGTCTTCGAGGCCGACGGGGCGCTGGACGAGCCCGAGTCACCGCCGGAGGAGCCGCCGTCGGACGAACCGCCGTCGCCGCCCGAGCAGCCGGCGAGCAGCGTGAGCGCGAGGCCGGCGGTGGCGAGCGCGGTGAGGGTGCGGCGCATCAGGAGTTGCACTCCTTCTGGAACGCGTTGCCGGCGTCCTGCACCTTGGTGCTGGACTTCGTCAGGGCCGAGACGTCGGCCGACTGCGGGTCGTCGGCGATGTCCTCGATGTCGTCGACCAGGTCGCCGTACGCCTCTTCGAAGGCGTCGCCCTTGGCCTTCAGGTCGTCGTCCGACAGGTCGTCGACGCCGTCGGAGATCTTCTCGTCGAGCTCCTTGAGCTTCGTGACGGCGGCGTCCGGGTCAGACTGCAGGTTCGCGGCCTCGGACTGGACGCCCTGGGCGGCGGACTTGACCGTCTTCTCGAACTGCGTGCACTGCTCGGCCTTGGACGGCCCGGTCGAGCAACCGGCGAGCAGCGTGAGTGCGAGGCCGGCGGTGGCCAGCGCGATGAGCTTCTTGGGCATGGTGGAGAGTCCCCCTCGATCTGTCCGCACTCCCCCGGATGAGGTGCAGATCCGTCATCGAGCGTACAGGGAACATCCACAGGGAGACCGGCCGGGTTGTGGGCGACCGGCACCCGGCCGGAGGCACGTGGCGCGTACCGTCGAGGGCATGCGAGCCATCACGTTCGACGACGCTTCCATGTCCGTCACCGACCTGCCCGACCCGGAACCCGGCACGGACGAGGTCCTGATCGAGGTCGCCGCGGCCGGCGTCAACAACGCCGACCTGCAGCAGCGCGCGGGGAACTACCCGCCGCCGCCCGGGGCCTCGGAGATCCTCGGGCTCGAGGTCTCCGGCACGGTGCGGGCCGTCGGTGCGGGCGTCACGACCGTGGCGGTGGGCGACCGGGTGTGCGCGCTGCTCTCCGGCGGCGGGTACGCGTCGCTCGTCGTCGCGCCGGTCACCCAGGTGCTGCCGGTCCCCGAGGGCGTCGACCTGGTCGAGGCGGCCGGGCTGCCCGAGGCCGCCTGCACCGTCTATTCCAACATCGGCATGCTCGCTGGGCTCCGGCCGGGGCAGACGCTCCTGGTGCACGGCGGTACCGGCGGTATGGGGTCACACGCGGTGCTGTGGGCGAAGGCCCTCGGTGCGACGGTGATCGCGACGAGCGGCGGCGACCGCAAGGTCGCCGCGTCCCGTGACCTCGGCGCCGACCTGGTGGTCGACCACCGCACCGAGGACTTCGTGGAGCGCGTCATGGCGTTCACCGACGGTGTCGGCGTCGACGTCGTGCTCGACGTCGTCGGACCGTCCTACCTGGAGCGGAACCTGCAGGCCCTCGCCCCGAACGGGCACATCGCGGTCATCGCCTCGGGCAGCGGCCGCACCGCCGAGCTCGACTTCGGGGTGCTGATGCGGAAGCGCGCGACGATCAGCGGCACGACCCTGCGCGCACGGCCGCTCGCCGAGAAGGCCGCCATCGTCGAGGCGGTCCGCTACAACGTCTGGCCGCTGGTCGCCGACGGCCGGGTGCGCCCGGTCATCGACTCGGTGCTGCCCCTTGCCGAGGTCGAGGAAGCCCACCGCCGCGTGCGCGACGGCGAGGTGATCGGCAAGGTGCTGCTGACGCCCTAGGCGTGCACGCGGGCGAGGAACTCGACGAGCGCCGGGTGCTGCGGGTGGTCGAGGACGTCGGCGGGGGATCCCTGCTCGACGACCTCGCCGCGGTGCAGGAACACGATCCGGTCGGCGACGTTCCGCGCGAAGTGCATCTCGTGCGTCGTCATCAGGATCGTCGAACCCTGCCGCTTCAGCTCGGTGACCAGGTCGAGCACCTCGCCCACGAGCTGCGGGTCGAGGGCGCTCGTGACCTCGTCGAGCAGCAGGAGTTCCGGGTCCGACGCGATCGCCCGGACGATCGCGACGCGCTGCTGCTGCCCACCGGACAGGCGGTCGGGGTACGCATCGGCGAACGAGCCGAGACCGATCCGGTCGAGCAGGCGGCGCGCGGTCTCCTCGGCCTGGGCCCGTCCGATGCCGTGCACCTGGCGGGAGGCGAGCGTGACGTTGTCGAGCACGCTCATGTGCGGGAACAGGTTGAACTGCTGGAACACCACGCCGATGCGCGCCCGAACGGCGTCGACGGCGACGCGCGGGTCGGCGATGTCCGTGCCCTGCAGCAGGATCTCGCCGTCGTCGATGCCCTCGAGCAGGTTGACCGTCTTGAGCAGCGTCGACTTGCCGGAGCCCGAGGCCCCGATGACGCAGATGACCTGGCGGCGGTGGACCGTCAGGTCGATCCCGCGCAGGACCTCGTGCTCGCCGAAGGCCTTGCGCAACCCGCGCAGTTCGAGGACCGCGGCGTCCGTACCGGACGCACCACGGGCCTCCAGGTCGGCCTCGCTCATACGGTCCCTCCGATCTGTTCGCGCCGCTGCTGGCGACGCGCGATCGCGTCCGTGACGCGGATCAGCGGCAGGCTGATCACCACGAACAGCAGCCCGGCGACGAAGTACGGCGTGAAGTTGTAGGTCTCGGCCTGCGCGATCTGGGCGGAGCGGACCGCGTCGACGGCCCCGAGGATCGACACCAGACCGACGTCCTTCTGCATCGACACGAAGTCGTTCATCAGCGCCGGAGTGACCTTGCGGATCGCCTGCGGCAGCACCACGAGCCGCAGTGTCTTGGCGTGCGAGAGTCCGAGCGACCGGGCGGCCAGGCGCTGCGAGGGGTGCACGGCCTCCATGCCGGCGCGGAGCACCTCGGCGATGTACGACGAGTAGGTCAGGGTGATCGCGATCGTGCCCCAGACCTCGGCGGGGAGCCGCGGGAACACCCCGAGCCCGGGGATGCCGTAGCCGACCAGGTAGAGCACGATGATGAGCGGCAGGCCGCGGAACAGGTCCGTGTAGCCGGTCGCGAGCATCCGCAGCGGGAAGAACACCGGGTTGCGCAGGCCGCGGACGACCGCGAGCAGCGTGCCGAACACGGCGACGCCGATGGCGCTGAAGAACAGGATCCGGACGTTCAGCCAGAGGCCCAGCAGGATGTCCGGGAACGTGTCGACCGCGGTCTGCGGGTCGAAGAACGACTGCTGCACCGCCGCCCAGCCGGGGGTGTTCACGACGCCGAAGTACACGACGGCGAGCACGACCAGGGTGGAGACGACCGACACCACGACCGAGCGACGGCCACGCTGGCGGCGGTAGAGCCGACGCTCGAGCTCGACCTGGCTCGGCGCGGGTGCGGCGACCGGGGTGCCGGCCCCTGCTGGCAGGGTCATGCGGTTACTTCAGGACCGGCGTGCCGGTCTCCGACGACAGCCACTTGGTCTGCAGGTCCTGCAGGGTGCCGTCGTCGTCGAGGGTCTTCAGGGCCTTGTCGACCTTGCTCGTCAGCTCCGAGTCCTTCGGCAGGACGAAGCCGAACTGGTCGCCCTTGCCGTCGTCGGGGAACTGCGCGGACACGGTGCCGTCGTCGACCTGGGCCGAGGCCATGTAGAACGCCGTCGGCAGGTCGGTGACGATCGCGTCGATCTGCCCGGACTTGAGCGCGAGCACGGCGTCGTCGTTGGAGTTGAACACCTGCGGCGTGACACCGAGGACGTCCTTGACGCTCGCGATGCTCGTCGAACCGGTCGCGACGCCGATCGCGTCCTGCTTGAGGGCAGCGATCGTGGTGTCGCCGGCGGCCTTCGACCCGGAGGTCGTCACGACCGCCTGGGTCGTCGTGTAGTAGGCGCTCGACATGTCGACGGCCTTCTTGCGCTTCGCGTCGATCGAGAACTGCTGGACGTTGAGGTCCCAGTCCTTCGGGCCCGGCGCGATGGCACTGTCGAAGGTGCTGCGCTTCCACACGACGTCGGACTTGCTGTAGCCCATTTCCTTCGCGACCGCGTAGGCCACGGCGGACTCGAAGCCCTTGCCGGACTGCGGCTTGTTGTCCTCCACCCAGGGCGAGTACGCGGGGTCACCGGTGGCGATCGTGAGCTTGCCGTCGGTCACGGTGCCGTCGGCGTTGCTGCTGCCCCCGGCGGAGCAGGCCGACAGGGCGAGGGCGGCGACCGCGGCGGTGGCGACGGCGAGGGTGAAGCGGAGGTGACGGGTCACGGTCGGGCCTTCGTGCGAGGGGGGTGGGGGCAGGTCGAAGTGTACTTCGCAGTGGGATACCAACGCGAAACCGTGTCGCGGTGCTACTCGGCGGCGGGGTCCCCGTCGTCGGCCATCGTGAAGTCGTCGAACGAGAAGCCCGGCGACACCAGGCAGCTCAGCAGCACCTCGCCGTCGCCCGGGATCGTCCGCTGCCACACCCCGCCGCGCACGAACGCCTGCGCGTCGTTCACCCGGTCGCGTCCGGCGTCCGGGCCGAGCGTGATCGTCGCACCGGGCTCGGGGACGTCACCGTCGCCGCCGAGCTGCAGGTCGACGGTGTCCGGCCCGTGCCACATCCAGATCTCGTCGCTCGTGACCCGGTGCCAGGCGGAGGCCTCGCCCGGGGGCAGCAGGAAGTGGATCAGGGTGGCGGCGGGACGCTCCCCCGCGGGGGTGGTGACCGTCGCCGGCGAGGTCCAGGTGCGGACGTACCAGCCACCCTCGGGGTGCGGTTCCATGCCGAGGGCGATCGCGCGCTTCGGCACGTCGAGCCACTCGATCAGCTCACCGGTGACGGTTCGGCGTGCGGCCGTGCCGGGGCGGGGTGCGGACTCGGTCATCGTTCCTCCTGGTGCGGTGCGGGAATGTCCATGTGCGGGGAAGCCGGCTCGGTGACGACGCCCGCCGCGGCGCGGACGACTCCACGGATCACGGTGGCGGCCGCCCGACCGGCGCCGTCCTCGACGAGTTCGGCGACCGCGTCCGGCACGGTCCGGGCGTCGACGTCGAAGACCGCCAGGTCGGCACGCGCCCCGACGGCGAGGTGCCCGATGCGGTCCGGCCCGACGGCGAGGCCCATCGCGTGCGCACCACCGAGGGTCGCCGCCGCGAGCAGCCGCTCGTGCAGGTCACGGTGCCCGTAGCCCTGGGCGCGGGCGATCCGGTGCAGCGCGGTGACGTCGGCCATCAGGTCGAGGGACGGCGACGACGACAGGGAGTCGGTGCCGATGGCGATCGGGCTGCCCTCGCGCAGGTAGTCGGCGACGGGCGGCGGGTCGAGGCCGATGACGGCGTTGGAGCGGGGGCACAGCGCCACCGCGGTGCCACGGGCACGCAGGAGCGCCCGGTCGGCGGCGGTCATGTACACGCCGTGGGCGATGTGGCAGTCCGGCCCGAGCACGCCGAGACGGTCGACGAACGCGGTCGCGCTCGCACCGAAGCCCAGGGCTCGCAGCGCCCGGAACGACGGCACGTTCGCCAGGTGCCAGTCGTTCCCGTGGCCGACGCCGTCGACCCCGTCGAGCCCGGGGACCGGACCGAGGGCGGTGCGCTCCCCCTCGAATGCCGCTTCACCGAGGTGCAGGTGCAGTCGCAGACCGCGCTGCCGCACGATGTCGGGGAGCTCGAGCAGCGGGGCGACCTCGAGCGAGTACGGCGCGTGCGGGGACAGGCCGGCTCCGGGCGTCGTGGGGATCCGGTCGAGTTCGTCGAGCACCTGGTCGCGACCGTGCGACTGCCAGGCGTCGTTCTCCCAGTCCATCACCTCCCAGTACGCGATGCCGCCGAGCCCGGCGTCCTGCAGCGCGGTCGAGGCCTCGATGTCGGTGACGATGTCCGCGATGCTCGTGACGCCGGCCAGGATCGACGCCCGTGCACCGTCCGCGGCTTCGGCCCGCCAGTCGTGCGGTTCGGCGTAGTCGACGTTGAACGCTGCGGCCCAGTCCTCGAATCCGCTGTACTGCCGTTGGCCGACACTGGCCATGCCGGTGTACTGGAGGTGCGAGTGCGCGTTCACGAGTCCGGGCAGGAGCGCGCCACGCCACTGCCGCTCGGTGAAGGTCGCGTCGGACCCGGTGAGCTGGTCGATGACCCACGACCGGTCGCCGACGTGCAGGATCCGGCCGTCCTGCACGGCGACCGCGCCGTCCGCGATCGGTGGCGCCGTCATCGGGACGACGACGCGCGCCGAGTGCACCGTGACCGGGTGCTGTCGGGCGCTCACGCCGGGTCTCCGAAACGGTGCGTCCGGACGTCCGGCTCGCGGTCCGCCGGGTGCTCAGCGGGGAGGCCGGGAGGCACGGGTCGGCTCCCGAAGGCGGCGAGCGCCGCGCGGGCGGTCACGTCGTCGACCGCGGGGTCGATCGGCACGACGGCACGCTCCAGTTCGTCGCCGCGTTCCAGGAGCATCCGGACGGCGCCGAGCTGCACGGCGAACGACAGGTCCATGATCTCGACCGGGTTGCCCTCGGCCGCGGTGATGTTGATGCAGCCACCGTCGTCGAGCACGATCGGCCCACCGTCGGACCCGGGGAACACGAACCGCTCGGCCTTCGGGCCCACGTCCTGGCGCCGGGCCCCGGCGGCGAGCGCGCCGTCGACGGCGATCTCCTGGTCGACCCCGCCGGCGACGGCGAGGACCGCACCATCCGCGCAGGCACGGAGCACCTCGAGGTCGATGGTGTGCGACACCCCGGTGGCGCTCATCACGAGGTCGGCGTCACACACCGCCTCGACGAGCGGGGCCACGGCGTACCCGGCGAACCGCGCCTGCAGGGCGCGGACCGGGTCGGTCTCGGCGACCGTCACCCGGAACCCGAGGGCTGTGAGCACCAGGGCGACCCCTTCGCCGACGTGCCCGAACCCGGCGACGACCGCCGCGCCTCCCGGGATCACCCGGTGTGTGCCGGACGCGAGCCCGTCGACCAGGTCGAGCACCGCGAACACCGTCGACTGCCCGGTGCCGTACCGGTTGTCGAAGAACGTCTTGGTGCGGGCGTCGTTCACCGCGATCACCGGGATGCCGAGCTCGCCACGCGCCGCAAGTACACGCAGGGGTCGCAGGCCGCTCGTGGTCTCCTCGGCGGCTCCGAGCATCGTCGGCAGCAGGTCGGGGCGTTCCTGGTGGGCGAGCCGGATGACGTGCGAGCCGTCGTCGAGCAGGATGTGCGGCGCGGTGTCGAGCATCGCGAGGGCCAGCTGCTTCTGCTCGGGGAGCGTCGCCGTGCTGCTCGCGAAGACCGCCAGGCCGGCGGACCGCAGTGCCTCGGCGACGGCGTCGTCGGTCTCGTCGGCGTGGGCGTAGACGACGACCTCGGCGCCGGCGTCACGGAGGAGCAGGCTCAGCACCGCCGTCTTGGGCTCGAGGAACATCGCGACGCCGATGCGGGTGCCGCGCAGGAGTCCGCCGTCGCGGAGCTCCGCGGCGACCGAGCGGGCGACCGGCATGGAACGTCGTGCCCAGCGCAAGCGGGCGTCCGCTGCGGGGTCGTCTTCGAGGTCGCGGCCGGTGGACACCAGGAAGACGTCGTCGGAGAGCATCGGGACGGCGAGCACGCCGGGGCGGGCCGATGTGACGGGACCGAAGGCGTCCTCGTCGACGGCGGGCAGGTACCGGCCGGCGTCGACGACGACCAGCGTGGTGCCCCGCGGGCGGTCGGCGGCCTGCTCGACCGCGGGGGTCGACTCCTCGGGCGTGCCGAGGCACCAGAGCTGGTCGACGAGGTCGGACGGGTGCTGCCGGTGCTGGTGTTGGTGGTTCGGCTGCTCGGCCTCGCGCGCCCCGAGTGCGGTCAGCAGGTGCCGCAGTGCCGCGGCGTCACGGGGGTCACCGCCGACGATGCGGAACCGGCGGGCGGCGACGAGCAGGTTGGTCGCGGCGGCGAAGCGCCGGACGGCCGCCGAGGCCCAGGCCAGCGTCGCGGGATCGGGTGCTGGCGGCATGTGCCAATCGTAGGGCGAGCGGGGCGCGGGTCCGGCGGCGCTCCGGGAATGCCCGGGGGCGCTCCGACGTACTCTCTGCACATGAGCGATGCAACGACTGCCCCCGACCGCGTGACCATGTTCGGCGCCGACTGGTGCCGCGACTGCCGTCGGTCCAAGGCGCTGCTCGACACCCTCGGCGTGGACTACGAGTACGTCGACGTGGAGCAGGACCTGTCCGCGGCCGACCGTGCCGAGGCGATCAGCGGCCGGAAGAACATCCCCGTCGTGGTGCTGCCCAACGGCAAGCACTTCGTCGAGCCGTCCGACGCCGAGCTGCGAGCAGAGCTCGAGGCCTCCGGCGTCGTCTGATCGCCACTGGCCGCTGCGACTCCACGCACCCAGCGACACCTCACGGGCACTGTGGCGCGTGAGGTGTCGCTGAGCGCCAGCGGTCGCCGCACCGGCACCCCCCGGGCGGACATCGGATGAATCAGGCATCATGAGCGCGTGATCATCGACGCTCACCACCACCTGTGGGATCCCGCCGACCGGCCGTACCCCTGGATGGACGACTCGGTCGCTCCGATCCGCCGCCGGTTCGACGTGGACGACCTCCGCGCCGCCGCCCGGAGCACCGACGTCACCCGGACGATCGTCGTGCAGGCCGTGCACGACCCCGGCGAGACCGCCTGGCTCCTCGAGCAGCCCGAGCCGGTCGCCGGGGTCGTCGGCTGGGTGGACCTGACCGCGGACGAACGGCAGTCGGTGCTGAGCGGGACGGCGGAGCGCACGTACCTGCATGGGAGGACCCTCAGCACCGGCGACCTTGTCGGCAACCCGGAGCAGACATAGGATGTCTCTGGTTGCGCCGGTGCAGCCGGAGAGCGAGGAACGATGCAGTTCGCACGACTCGGCCCCGCGGGCGGCGAGATCCCCGTCGCGGTCGACACCGACGGCGAGGTCCTCGACCTCCGCCCGATCACGACCGACATCGGCGGGGCCTTCCTGGCGTCCGACCCGGTCGCCCGCGTCCAGCACGCGCGGAGCGCCGGAGACCTCCGAGCGCTGCCCGACGCCGAGGGTCTCCGCCGCGGAGCACCGGTGGCCCGTCCCGGCAAGGTCGTCTGCATCGGCCTGAACTACCGCGACCACGCCGCCGAGACCGGCGCCGAGATCCCGACCGAGCCGATCGTGTTCATGAAGGACCCGATGACGGTGATCGGCCCGGACGACGAGGTCCTGATCCCCCGCGGCAGCGAGAAGACCGACTGGGAGATCGAACTCGCCGTCGTCATCGGGCAGACCGCCCGCTACTGCGACTCCGACGAGGCCGCGAGCGCCTGCATCGCCGGCTACGCCATCGCCAACGACGTCTCCGAACGCGCATTCCAGCTCGAGCGCGGCGGCCAGTGGGACAAGGGGAAGTCCTGCGAGACGTTCAACCCGCTCGGCCCGTGGCTGGTCACCCCCGACCAGGTCGACCCGGCGGCGCTCGCACTCCGGCTCACCGTCAACGGCGAGGTGCGGCAGGACGGCACCACGGCGGACATGATCTTCCGACCCGTCGAGATCGTCCGGTACCTGTCGCAGTTCATGGTGCTGTACCCGGGCGACGTCATCAGCACCGGCACCCCGGCCGGGGTCGCCCTGGCCGGACACGCGCCGTACCTGCAGCCCGGCGACGTGGTCGAGCTCACCGCCGACGGGCTCGGCTCGCAGCGCCAGACAGTGGGAGCAGCCTGATGACCGGCACCACCGCGACCGGGATGCCCAGCACCCACGCGGGTCTCCGCGCGATCGTCACCGGCGGCGCCTCCGGCATAGGCGCGGCCATCGCGGCCGCGCTGCAGGAGCGCGGCGCAGCGGTCGCCGTGCTCGACCTGCAACCGTCCGCCGCCGACGGACTCGTCTCCGTCACCTGCGACGTGTCGTCCGACGAGTCCGTCCGTGCCGCCGTCGCGTCGGCCGTCGACCAGCTCGGCGGTCTCGACGTGCTCGTGAACAACGCCGGCATCGGCGCCCAGGGGACGGTCGAGGACAACTCCGACGACGAGTGGCGCCGCGTGTACGAGGTCAACGTGCTCGGCGCCGTTCGCCTGTCCCGCGCCGCGCTCCCCCACCTCCGAGCGTCGGACAGCGCGAGCATCGTCAACACATGCTCCGTCGCGGCCACCGCCGGGCTGCCCCAGCGGGCGCTCTACTCCGCCACGAAGGGGGCGATCTCCGCACTCACCCGCGCGATGGCCGCCGACCACGTCCGCGAGGGCATCCGCGTCAACGCCGTCAACCCCGGCACCGCCGACACCCCGTGGATCGCGCGACTCCTGTCGTCCGCGGACGACCCGGCCGCCGAACGCGCCGCGCTCGAGGCACGCCAGCCGCACGGACGCCTGGTGCAGGCGGCGGAGGTCGCCGAGGCGGTCGCCTACCTGACGAGCCCGCTCGCCCGGTCGACGACGGGCGTCGAGCTGGCGGTCGACGGCGGGATGCAGGCGCTCCGGCTGCGGCCGGCCTGATGGTCGCCCCGCGGCTCCGCCGCACCGGCCTGGAGGCCCGTCCCGGGTATCGTCGGGACGTCCCGCCGCGCACGCGGCCGGATCCACAGGAGGTGGTGACGTGGCGTCGTTAACCGACGATGCGATCGCACGCATCCAGCAGATGATCGTGAGCGGCGAGCTCCAACCCGGCCAGCGCCTCCCGCCCGAGAAGGAACTGAGCGAGTCGCTCGGGCTGTCCCGCAACAGCCTCCGTGAAGCGGTGAAGGCGCTCGAGCTGATCCGCGTGCTCGACGTCCGACGCGGCGACGGCACCTACGTGACGTCGCTCGAACCGGGCGTCCTGCTCGAGGCGGTGTCGTTCGTCGTCGACATGCACCACGACCGGTCGCTCGTCGACCTGCTCGAGGTGCGCCGCATCCTGGAACCGGCGTCCGCCGTCCTGGCGACGGCCCGTGCCACGGCGCAGCAGATCGACGAACTCGCGACCCTGATGCAGTCCGTCGGCGAGGACACCGGCGTCGAGGACCTCGTCGCCCACGACCTGCTGTTCCACTCGACCATCGCGGGCATCGGCGGCAACCAGTACCTGTCCGGGCTGCTCGACGCCCTGTCGAGCAAGACGGTACGGGTGCGGGTGTGGCGCGGACTGACGCAGAACGGCTCGGTGCAGCGGACCCTCGACGAGCACGCGGCCATCGTCGACGCCATCCGCCGCCGGGATCCGCAGCTCGTGCAGGCCCTCGTCGTGTCCCACGTCGAAGGTGTCGAGCGCTGGTTGCGGCGCTCCCTCGACTGAACCCGACAATCCTCCCAGGAACCTCGGAGTTGTGTCGGTCCTCGGCCCTGACTCCGGCAACCATGCCGCGGCAACCGCACCCACGAGGAGGACACCGTGCTCGGTCTCATCATCAGCTTGATCATCATCGGACTCATCGCCGGCGCTCTCGCCCGGCTGATCATCCCCGGCAAGCAGAACATCGGCATCCTCATGACGATCGTCCTGGGCATCGTCGGCTCGTTCGTCGGCGGGTTCCTCGGCTACCTGATCTTCAACCACGACGGGAACGACGGCTTCTTCCAGCCCGCCGGCATCATCGGCTCGATCATCGGCGCCATCATCGTGCTGTTCATCTACACGCGCGTCGCCGGCCGCGGTTCGCGCCGCTAGGCACCACGTGTTGCCGGTCCGACCGGCGCACCACCGAAGTCACCCCGAACCACGCAGACGCGTGGTTCGGGGTGACTTTCGTCGTACGTGGCGTCACATCGCGAGCAGGCCCGCTGCACGCAGGTCGTCCCAGAGCGCCTCGGGCACGACGGCGGCGGCCCGGGCGACATTCGAGCGCACCTGGTCGGCGGACTGCACCCCGAGCGCGATCGCCGCGACCGCCGGGGCCCGACGCGGGAACGCCAGCGCGGCCTCGGGCAGCGTGACCCCGTGGCGCTCGCAGACGTCGGCGACGGAATTCGCCCGCGCGAGCAGCTGCGCGGAGGCCTCGGCGTAGTCGTAGGTCGCACCCGCCGAAGGGCGCTCCTGCCCGAGCAGCCCCGAGTTGTAGACGCCGACCGCCACGACCGCGACGCCCAGCGACGCGCACCGGTCGACGAGCGCCGCCGCCGGTTGCTCGAGCAGGGTGTACCGCCCGGCGAGCATGACGACGTCGCAGAGCCCGGTGTCGACGGCCGCCGACAGCGCCTCGACGGAGTTCGACCCGACGCCGACCGCCCGCACGACGCCCTCGTCGCGGAGCTCGGCGAGCGTCGGCAGCGCCTGGGTCAGACCGTCGGTGAGTGAGTACACGTCCGGGTCGTGCAGGTAGGCGACGTCGACGTGGTCGAGCCCGAGGCGGCCGAGCGACTCGTCGAGCGAGCGCCGCACGCCCGACGGCGACGGGTCCCACTGCCGCACGGTGTCGTCCGGCACCGCGAAACCCCCGGACGCCAGGTCGTCGCCGTCACCGCGCCCGGGCACGAGCACCCGCCCGACCTTCGTCGACACGAGGAACTCCTGCCGGGGCCGTCCGGCGAGCGCCGCCCCGAGCCGCCGTTCGGACAGGCCCAGGCCGTAGTGCGGGGCGGTGTCGAACCCGCGCACCCCGGCGTCCCACGCGGCGTCGACCGTGGCGCGGGCGTCGTCGTCGGACACCGGACGGAGCAGGTTGCCGATGCCGGCCCCGCCGAACCAGAACGGGCCACGGTCCAGGTCGAGATCGGTCACGGGTCCACCTGATCCGCGTGGTGCACCTGGTCCGCCAGCGACCAGACCCGCGGGACCCCGTCGTCGTCGCCCGAGTAGTCGTCGTCCGCCTCGAGCAGCGGGTTGATCGTCTCCTGCCACTCGGCGTTGACCGGGTCGTCGGCGAGCGCCCGGCGCATCGCCCGGTGGTCCTCGACCTCGATCAGGTGGACCAGGTCGAGCCCGTCCCGCCAGATCGTCCAGTCGTGCACGCCGGCCTCGCGCAGTCGCGCCGCGAGCGCGGGCGGGACCGAGGCGTGCACGGTGTCGTACGCCGCCTCGTTCCCGGCCCGCAGTCGCGTCCGCGTCAGGATCCGCTGCATCAGTCGCGCAGGAACAGCTCGACGACGGGCACGGCGACGTCGGGCCGCACGATCGGCAGCGTCAGGGTGAGCGTGCCGGCGGGCTGACCGCCGAGCCCGGTGTTCTGCGCCCGAGTGCCCGGCGGGATCTCGCGGAAGTGGATCTCCGATGCGTCGTTGAGCAGCTGCGCGTACGCCACCCGGCCGGCGAGGTCGGGCAGGTGTACGTGCTCGAACGGCCACGCGAACAGGTGCAGGTACAGGCGGTTGCCGTTCTGTGTGTAGACGGTGTTCCGCGGGGCGACGAACCGCGACGGCCCCGCCCCGTACACCGAGCGAGCGTGCTGGTGCATCCACGTCCCGATGCCGTCGAGTGTCTGCCGCGAGACCCCGTCGAACTCGCCGCGACCGGTCGGGCCGATGTTGAGCAGCATGTTCCCGTTGTTCGAGACGCCGTCGACGAGCATGCGGACGAGCAGGTCGACCGGCTTCAGGTTCAGGTTGTCGCGGTCGTAGCCCCACGAGCCGTTCAGCGTCTGGCAGGCCTCCCACGGCACCGGGACGCCGTCGACCTCCATCGGCTTGTCGGGCTGGTACTGCTCGGGGGTGACCAGGTCACCGGGGATGTCGAGCCGGTCGTTCACGATGATGCCGGGCTGCAGCCGCTTCGTCAGCGCCATGAGCTCCTCGGACCCCCACTCGTCCCGGCCCTTGCCGCCCCAGATGTCCTCGTGGTCGTTGTCCCGGTCCGAGAAGTCGTAGAACAGGTAGTCGATCTGCCCGTAGTCGGTGAGCAGCTCCTCGACCTGACCGTGGAGGTACTCGCGGTAGCGCGACATGTCGCGGCCCTCGTTGAACGCCTCGATCTCCTCCGGCGAGTCGTCGCGCCGGGGGTGCACGCCGTCGACGGTGAAGTCCGGGTGGTGCCAGTCGATGAGCGAGTGGTAGAAGCCGACCCGCAGCCCTTCGGCACGGACGGCGTCGACGAACTCGCGCACGATGTCGCGGCCGAACGGGGTGTTCGTGGACTTGTAGTCGGTCAGGGCGGTGTCCCACAGGCAGAAGCCCTCGTGGTGCTTCGTGGTGAGGACGACGTACTTCATCCCCGCTTGCCGTGCCCGACGTGCCCAGTCCGCGGCGTCGAACAGGTCCGGGTCGAAGTGGTCGAAGTACTTCTGGTAGTCCTCGTCGGTGATCCGTTCGCGGTTCTTCACCCACTCGTGCCGTGCCGGCAGGGCGTACAGCCCCCAGTGGATGAACATGCCGAACCGGTCGTGGGAGAACCACGCGGGGAACCCCGCGGAGTCGGTCGCGGTCTGCGGCTCGGCAGGTGCGGTGATGGTCATGAGGCCAGTGTTCCTTTCAGTGGAGGGCGAGGGGGGACGGTCGGCGGTGTCACCGGCCGCCGAGACCGCTGGTGACGATCCCCTTGACGAGGTGCTTCTGGAGCAGGATCAGCAGGACCACCGTGGGCAGCATCGAGATCACCGAGGCCGCCATCACGAGGTTCCACTCGGAGCCCTGCTGCCCGAAGAACTGCTGCAGGCCGAGCGGGATGGTGCCACGGGCCTCGACGTCGTTGACGATGACGAGCGGCCAGAGGAACGAGTTCCAGTACGCGATGAACGAGAACACGGCGAGGACTGCCATCGTCGGCCGGGCCAGCGGGAGCATCACCGAGAAGAACGTCCGGATCGCTCCGGCACCGTCCACCCGGGCGGCGTCGTCGAGTTCCTGCGGCACGGTGAGGAAGAACTGCCGCACCAGGAACGCGCCGAGTGCCGTGAACGCCCACGGGATGATGAGCGCCTGGAACGTGTCGACCCACCCGAAGCCCTGCATCATCACGTACATCGGGATGACGAGGACGTCCTGCGGGATCATCAGCGTCGCCAGGAACAGGACGAACACCGTGTTCCGGCCGCGCCACCGCAGTCGCGAGAACGCGTAGCCGGACAGCACCGCGACGGCGACGTTGATCGCCGTGCCGGCCGCGGCGACGAAGACACCGTTCAGGATGAACCGGGCGAACGGCAGGTACGTGAACGCCTGTGCGTAGTTGCCCCACTCGATGGACGAGCCCCAGAGCGTCGGCGGGGTCGTGAACACGTCGGCCGACGGCTTCAGACTCGTCGCCACCATGTAGATGAGCGGCGAGACGAACAGCAGGGCCACCAGACAGAGCAGCACGTAGCCCACCGCGTGGCGCACCCGGCCGGTCTGCCGGTGTGTGCGGGGCAGCGCGGTCAGACCGGCGGCGGGAAGAAGAGCTGGAGCCGCAGCATTCTCGTTTACTGGGACATGTATGCCGGGTACCCCTCGGCTCAAAACAAGATTCAGACTGTGCCGGCAGCAGGTAAGCCCACTCTGAGCGGTACCGTGACGAGCCAGCAGCAACGCGGTGCGTTCAAGGAGCCCAAGGAAATGGCGCATTCCCTCTTCCGCCTGACCGGGGGCGCGAAGGGCACCTCCTATCTAGTTGGTAGGTACAAGGGTTACAACGGCTCGGGATCTGTGAAGATCGAGGACCTGGTCGTAGATGACCCCACCTATAAGATCCACAAGGTGCTTGGCGTCGGTTCCAACGTCGCCTCTCACCGTTTCCACTGCAGCTCATGTGGCAAGCGGTGCTGGTACCCGAACAAGAAGGAGGCTGGCATCTAGCCATCCGCAGATTCGATATCCCGGTAGCGAATACAACCTGCCGGGGTATCGAATCTTGTGACCATCTCGAGGCGCTTACTCACGGTCAGTGAGCCCAGCAGGTGGTCGTCTCTTGTGTTCCTGAGAGTGACCAAGAGTTCTTCTCCGGTACTTGCCGCTGAGACCATCCGCCAAGGGTCCGTTCCGCGGCCCCAGACTCCCAACGTTATAGGGAGGGCAAGCCGGACCACTTCTGGCTCAAGTCCCCACTGGCCGGGATGCGTCTCCTGCAGCTCTCCCGCCAGTCGATACTCCCGTGTGGCGGGATCGTAGGAATCAAGGTCACCAGTGTTCCGGTCCTCCGCTCGCCAAGCCCCAGTCAATGGGTTTGCCCCACACGTCGTACTCCGCGAGCTGGCTGCCGTATTGTTCTGTTGCCGTGAGTTGTACGGGTTGGTACCGTCGAGGAGCGACTAAAATCGGGAGCACTTCTGAAATTAGCAACTCCGCGGATGATGGCCCGAAAATCGCCGGTGAGTCCTGCATTGTACCGGCGGTGAATGCAAAGTCCTGTGGTTCCGACATGGGTCTCCTCCTGAGTCGACGAGCGGGATCAGTAGCACTGATGGGAATTCGATGGGGGCTGATGCCTGTACGGGGTCCGCGACAAGTCTTGTATCCCTACGGTTGCGAGAGGTCTCGTCGGCGGCGAGATCGTGCAAGCGAGTTCCGCGAGAGTCCGTGGGACGGCGAGTCTCGCAACTATGTGTCGCAAGTGTGGGCCATGATCGCTGTCATGAAGGTTGGTTGTGAGACAGTTGCCGCATCGTGGTGAAGCTGATCGGGTATGCGCGCGTGTCGACCCGGCAGCAGGACACCGATCGGCAGGAACAGGATCTGCTTGCCGCGGGAGTGCGCAGGGATGACCTGTACGTCGACCAGGGGGTGTCCGGGGCTCGTGCCTCGCGCCCAGCGTTCGACCGGGCGCTGGACGCGCTGCACGACGGGGACACGTTGGCGGTCACCACACTCGACCGGCTCGGCAGATCCACGATCGACATGCTCAGCTTCGCCGCGCAGCTCCGTGACCGGAACGCGGGGCTCCGCGTGCTAAATCTCGGTGGTGGCGATGTCGATACGGCAACGCCGATGGGGTCGATGGTGTTCTCCGTCATGGCGGCGCTTGCGCAGATGGAACTCGAGATCAAACGTGAACGGGTTCGTGACTCGGTGACGAAGCGCCGCACCGCCGGTCAGGACCTCGGCGGCCGCCGCGCGGTGTTCACCGACAGCCAGGTCCGCGCCGCGATCCGGCTCCTCGATGCCGGCGAGTCGGCGTCCCAAGTCGCCCGCGACCTCGGCATGTCCCGCGCCACCCTGTACCGGCGCATCCGCCTCCTGCAGTCAAGTGATGCCGGATGAGCAAGCGGACGGCACTCAAGGATCGGCCGGAGGTTTCGCGGCACCTGCACGAACACATCATCGTCACCCGGAACGAGCTGGACGCGTTCGTCAGCGACGATGACGCTGTGCAGCTGCTGGTCCTCGCCGAATTGCGGTCGCAAGCTGCGGACCAGGAGGCAACGCTGGTCCTCGCTCTCGAAGCGGCCACCGTCACAATCCTCGCAATCATGCTCTCCCGGGTCCCGACCTCCGGGAGTGCAACAGCAAACCTTGGGTCTGGGTGGGTTGGAACTGCTGCATTTGCGATCGTGTGTGTCGTGCTGGCCGCGGTGGCCGTAGCGCTGGCATTGCCGTCAGTGAAGCGTGCGGTGCTCGGCAACCGGAACCGCGCTCGCGCCGTGGTCTGGCTTGGTGCCTATGAGCAGGCGCTTGCAGAGCGCCCGTCGGCAGCCTCGACGGCAACCTCACGACGACAGTGGTTCGCGCGACGTCCCCGACGATGAGTCCCGAACAAGCTAGGGCGACACCAGGCGAAGCGAACGAGCCGATGCCGATTGTGATGATGCCCTACTCCTCGCAATCGCTGCGCGGCCTGCTCATAGGCTTGCGCCGTGCAGATCACAGACTTCTCAGGGGACCTGACCGGCTTTGGGCTGACGCTCGTCCTCGTTGGTGGGGCCCTCGCTCTCCTCAACGTCATCACGTGCATCGTGCTCATCTGGGCAGGGACGCTGTACATCGACAAGGCGCGCGGAGCTGCGCCCGGCAGCACTCGCCATGAGCGCGAGCGTCCACCAGGGCGGCGAGCCGCACAGTCATGAGTTCGGGAGTGACCTGGGTCGCAATCGCGGCTCTTGGGCTGTCGGTTGTGTCCCTCGCTTGGCAGATTGGGGCCGCAGTCTGGCGGCTAGGCCGGATCAAGGTCGGCCTCGTTCGTGCTACCCAGTTCGACTTTGACGAGGAGACACTCGTGAAACGGGGTGACACCATCGTCGAGTTCACCTTGACGATCTCCAATTCAGGAGCCAGTGGGGTGACGGTCTACGACGCCGGCCTCCTCGAACTCGAGCAGGGAGTCTCGACTTCGTTGAAGCTGATGCAGATGACGAACCGAGAGCAAGCGGAGAGGGGTGGGCCGGAGCAGCGCGCGCAGTACGTGGGCCCGGACCTGCCTGTGGAGGTGCCGGCCCGAGGCGTCGTGGAATGGCAGTTGCTTGATTCGTTCACCGCGAAGTCACCAGCTGATCGGCAGTACCGCGGTTACGCCGAACAGTATCGAGCAGGTCGCTCTCATAAGGCCACGTACTCGATGCATACGATGCCCCGCGGCATGCAGTACGACCCGGACTAGTTGGGCGCAGGGACGCTTTCACTCGGCGAGGTCAGACCGGCCGAGAATCAGCTCGCGGGACTGGTCATGACTTCGAGCGCGCTGAGCGATCTCGACGTAGCCGTTCCGCCACCGGGGCCTGGATGGACGACCCTCCTCGAGCGACAACGCGGCGCCCATGCGGGACGCCATCACGACATGTAGCGCTGCGAAAAGGGCGACACCGAGCAAAGCTGCTCATACCTCGCGGCGTTCGATCGAACGCTCGAATGTCCGGTAGAGGATTCTTGATCGAACAAAAGCGTTGCGATCAGGTGGGCCTGTCGTTGTTGCCGTATCCGGATCGTGAGCCTTCGATGGCGCTGTCGAGCATCCGGGCCCAGATGGCTCGAGAATCTGGGCTGAGGTCGCCGCCTTCGTTCAGGAGCCAGTGGCTCGCGGCGACGGTGACGCCGCTCATCAGTGAGCCGACGAGCAGATCCACTTCGAGCCGGTTCCAGCTCGGGTAGCGGGTAGAGACGTGCTCGGCCATGTGCAGCGAGGTTCGATCCATGATTTGTCGGAGGAGGGCTTCGTGGCGGGGTGATGCTTGGTCGCCTCTCCCGACGACTGCTCCAACGGACAGGATCACGTCGGGCATGCTCGTCGCTCGGAGCGACTGCGACACCTCGTTGAACACGGCCGCACGCGATCCGTCAGTTGCCGGTGCCGCTGACGTGGCCTCGTCGAAGGTCGCCCAGGCGTTCTCGAACTGCTCGACGCTCGCGGTCACGAGCACGTCTGAGACCGAGGGGAAGTAGTTGAACACCGTCGCCCGTGAGACGTCGGCTCGCTCCGCGAGCTCTTCGACGGTGAACGTGGGGCCTCCGCGCTCGATGACCAGTGCCGTCGCGGCGTCGAGGATCGAGCGCCGCGAGCGTGCCTTCAACATCTCGCGACGACCTTGAGGGGGAGCAGAGGAACTCATGCGCTCAGCCTAGTCGTCTATAGGTAGACGGCATCTATGTTTAGACGTAGTCTCCTCGTTGAGTGGGTCGCTCCACAAGGAAGGGCATCATGAAGGCGCACGAGCAGTCGCCCAAGATCCAGGCAACCCGTGAGCCAGGCGCCGGCGCTGACTGGTCCCGACGGTTCCGGTGGGTGTGGACTCTCGCGGCTGTCGTTGCGGCGGTCCTCGCTGGGTTGGTGGTGCTGCTCGCGGCGGGGAACCTCGTTCCCGCGGCGACGAACATTGTGACGCTCGGCGGCACGATGGCCTGGGCGAGCTTCGCGCCTCACCTCGTGATCGTCAGCGTCGTGGCGGCTCTTCTCTGCATTCCTCTCTGGCGGGCCAGGCGGCGCCCGGTGCTCCGGGGCATCGCCTCCGGGCTGGTGGCCGTGGCGCTCGTCGCCTCGACTGCCATCACCGCGTCGCTGGTGAACGCTGCGATGGAGAACGGTGGGTCCGTCAACCTGGCCCAGTCGTTGGCGACGACGAACCCGCCCGTGACCCCGACCGAGATCACGACCTACGTCACCGCCGACGGGCAGCCCCAACAGGCCCGGATCTACGAGCCAGCGGGTGGCCCGGAAGGGGCGCCGGTGATGATGTACATCCACGGTGGTGGCTGGTACATCGGTACCGCCGAGGAGTCGGACAGCATGGCCCAGCGGTGGGCTGACGAGGGCTGGTACGTCGTCAACGTCGACTACCGTCTCGCAGACGCCGAGAACGCGACGTGGGACAAGGCCCCGGCCGACGTCGCGTGTGCACTGACCTGGACGGACCAGCTGGCGGAGAAGGTCGGCGCGGACACCAGCAAGCTGACCGTCATGGGCGACTCCGCCGGTGGGCACCTGGCCATGCTCCTCGGGTGGTCCGCCGCCGCCGGGAGCGCCGCCTCCACCTGCCCCGAGCTCGGCGACGTGCCCGTTCCCGACGCTGTCGTGGCTGGCTACCCCGTGAGCAACATCGAGTACACGTACGAGGACGGCGCAGCGCCCCTGGCCGCCTACAACCCGCAGGAGTTCACGCGGTTCTTCCTCGGCGGGGCACCGGCGGAGTTCCCTGACCGTGCCCGCGCGGTCTCGCCCTCCACCTACCTCGGCGCGGACACCCCGTCGACTCTCGTCCTCCAGCCCGAGAGGGACGACTTCATCCCCGCCGAGGGCAACGACGAGGTCATCGAGGAGGCCCAGGACGCAGGCGTCGACGCCACGATCGCCCAGGTGCCGTTCGCCTGGCACGGGTTCGACGCCACCCGCGACAGCATCGGCGGACAGATCAAGACGACCGTGACGACGAACTGGCTCGCGGAACGCAACCTCGCACCCTGACCGCAGCGCACCACCACCCGCACCACCTGCTGGCACCACCATCGGGCCGGCACCACCCACCCCGCAGACTGATCGAGAGGCACCAGGAACATGCACGAGCACGACGCAGCACCACGATCGGCACGAGAGCACCAAGGCGGCACCGGCGCCCACCCGGCGCGGTTCGCCAAGGCGCGCACCGCTGCCGCTGTCGTCGCGGCGATCATCGGAGGGATCATCGCCCTCCTCGCACTCGGGACCGCGTTCGGGCCGGGTGAGTTCCTCGGGACCCTGGCATCGGCCTTCGCGTGGTCGTTCTTCGGCCCCCAGTTCGTCGTGCTGAGCGTGATCGCGGCTCTGCTGTGCATCCCGCTCTGGCGGGCGAGGCGCCGCCCTGTGCTGCGGGGCGTTGCCTCGGGCCTGGTGGTCATCGCACTCGTCTCCTCGACCGTCATCACCGGGATCATGGTCAAGGCCGCGTCGGACAACGGCGGCTCGGTCAACCTCGCGCAGGCGTTGACCCTCTCATCGTCGCCCGAGGGGCCGGATGAGGTCACGGCTTACGTCACCGTCGACGGTGAGCAGCAGCAGGCGCGCGTCTTCGAGCCCGAGGGTGGTGCCGAGGGTGCTCCGGTGCTGATGTACATCCACGGCGGCGCCTGGTACATGGGCTCCGCGGAAGGCTCCGACCAGATCGCCCGCTCCTTCGCCAGCAAGGGCTTCTACGTCGTCAACATCGACTACCGCCTCTCCGACGCCACCGACCCGACCTGGGACAAGGCCCCCGCGGACGTCGCCTGCGGCCTGGCCTGGACCGGGCAGCAAGCTGCCGCCGCGGGTGCCGACACCGACAAGCTCACCGTCATCGGCGACTCTGCCGGCGGGCACCTGGCCATGCTCCTCGGCTGGTCCGCCGCCGACGGCGCCGCCGCGTCCTCGTGCCCTGAGCTCGGAGACGTGCCCGTCCCCGACGCCGTCATCGCCTCCTACCCGGTCGCCGACCTGACATACACGTCCGAGAACGGGACCGCGCCTCTCGGAGTCGACCCGGAGGAGTTCATCCGGGACTTCCTCGGCGGCTCCCCGGCGGAGCAGCCCGAGCGACTCGAGGCGGTCTCCCCGCTCACGTACGTCTCGGACAAGACCCCGCCGACCCTCATCGTCGAGCCCGAGCGGGACGACTTCATCCCCGCAGCAGGCAACTACGCCGTGGCTGACAAGGCACGTCAGGCCGGGGCCGACGTCACGGTAGCCCGCGTCCCCTTCGGCTACCACGGCTTCGACAGCCTGCCGGGCAGCGTCGGCGGCCAAACCCGCAGCAGCATCGTCGTGAACTGGTTGCAGGGGCTCGACCTCGCTCCCTAGCTCCGCACGCGCACAGGGCGCCGCTTCGGTCACGACGACCAGAGCGGCGCCTTCTGCACGCAGGGGCGTCACCGGCGAACAGCACGGAGAGGTGCAGGAGATGGAGGCACCTCGAACCGGACGCCGATTCCCGCTAGGCCCCGTGTTCCAGAAGAACCCGGGGCCGACTTGCGGCCTAGGGCCCCTGTCGCTGCTGGGGTGCGAGGTCGCGCTGCTCCAACCAGGTCTTGGTGACGCTGTTCTTCACCTGCCCGCCGAGACTGCCCTGGAGGGCGTCGAAGGCATGCCACGCGAACGGGACGGAGACGATCCTCGCGTCGACACCCGCTTGCTGGGCGGTCTTGATCGAGCGATAGTTACCCTCGGCCGGGATGAAGTCATCCCGGTCAGGCTGCAACACCAGGGTCGACGGAGTGTTCGCACTAAGGTAGGCCAGCGGGGAGATGGCCCGCAGGCGGTCTGGGAACTCGGCCGGCGTACCACCGAGGAAGAGGTGCGTGAACTCCTGAGGATCGATCCCCGGAACCGGGGCGACGCCGTGGTCGTAGTTGTATTGGACGTCGATCGCGGGGTAGCTCGCCACGATCGCGTCGGGCACGGGAACCTCACCCTGATCGGCGCACGTCGACGCCGCGGCACCGTCAGCGGCAGACCAGCCGAGGAGCACGGCCAGGTGACCACCAGCGGAGTCGCCCATGATAGTGAGCCGGTCGTTGTCAGCGCCGGCCTCGGCTGCGTGACGGTCGGTCCAGGTGAGAGCGCACGCAAGATCGGCCGGCGCCTTGTCCCACGTCGGCTGCCGCGTGCTGGAGAGGCGGTAGTTGACGCTGACGACGTACCAGCCCTCCGCCGCCCAGTGCTGGGCTGTGGACTCGGACTCCTTGGCGGAACCCGTCTCCCAACCGCCACCGTGGACGTACATCATCACCGGCGCGCCCGCAGCGCCGCCCTCGGGCTCGTACACACGTGCCTCTAACGGCTCGCCGCCGGCGGTGACGTAGGTGGTGACCTCGGTCGGAGGCTCCGTCGGCGTCGAGAGCGTGACGGCCTGAACGAGATCCACGGATCCGCCGTTGGAGGTGACGGCCATGGCCAACGAACCGGTGATGAAGGTCGAGGCGGCCAGGGCGAGCGCCGCAGCCCCGGACGCGATGCCGCGGAGCACGGGTCGTCGCCGCGCCCGCCACAGCGGGATCGTCAGCAGCGCAGCGACCAAGCTGACGAGGACCAGGTGTGGGGCTGCGCTTGCCCACACGTAGGTGCCGGCGAGCGTGAAGATGTTCGACGACGCCGGGAACAAGTTCGCGGCAGCAAAGAGTGTCACAACGACTCCGAGCGCGGCAGCTACTACGGCGGCAAGCGTCCACAGGCGGGGAAAGCGCGTGCTCGAGCGCGGGGCGACGGAAGGCAGCTGGGGCATGCGGGATCTTCTTTCAGAAATCGTGCGCTAAGTCGAGCGGTATGGACTAAGTCTAAGGTTCGACGTAATCTAAATGACTGTCATGTGAGCTTTTGGAGGAACGAGAGCTGGCCGGTGTGGCGCACCTCCGTCGGCTGTCGGTGGCAATCGGAGTCAGAAAGCTGTCAAAAACGATCGATTCTGGGTGGACAGGCCCGAGGGTCAGAGCGGTCGGCCAGAAACCCGTAGATCGGGCGCCCGTTAGACGATCGGCTACCGGTCAGCGCCATGGAGGCCTCCTGGCCGTATCCGCTTACGGCCATGCGGACCGACGCGCCACAGCTGGGAGCAACCGGCGCGTGGTTGATCGGCTGCCCGAGGCGCCAGGCGGCGGGGTGAGGGTTTCGTTGAAGCGTCGCCAGCCACGCCTAGGCGCCTTGAGTCGTCATTGACTACTATCGACAGAGGAGGATCGCGATGAATACGAAAGCACAACGCGCAGCGCACTTGACGAGTCAACTGCGCCCGCACGGCGTCGGCGCAGGTCACTCCCGGTGGATCTTCCGCTCCCCAGTCCGCTCTCAGGACTCCGGCTCGGACCAGCTGCACGCGTTCGCCCTGCTGCGCAACGACCACGCAGCCGCAGCGTCGCTGAGGGCAAAGCGCGCTCGGACCGCACAGCACAAGACTGCTCGTTGAGCCACTGGGTCGATGGAGACGCGGTCCACCGACTGTTCAACCGGGCTTCACCTGCGCACCACTTGCCGTGATGCGCGGCAGAGGAACCGCGGCTCGTCCCTACCAATCCGAGCCGTGGGCAGCCGACGTTGAAGGCGTCATCCGTAGTACCCGACTGCCCGCTCGCGGTTCCCAGTTCACCAGACTGTTGCTCGCTGACGACGCATCTTCCCCGACCCTCCAGGCGGCCCTCATCGGTGCCGTCGGCTCCCGCAAAGACACGTACGACTTCGCCATCGTTGCCCTGGCCCGAGACGTGCGAGTAGCACAAGCCGGCGTTGGCGACGACATGCTCGCTGACTTCGACAGCTGGTGCCGGACCCACGCGGACGGCCGCGAGACCCTGGAACTCGCCGCAGCAATCCACGTCGACAATCTCCCAGCGCAACGACTCGCCGCAGGCAACGGCTGGGAGGAGGGCATAAACCTTGACGGCGACAGGCGCTACGCCTACTGGGGGAAGCAGCTCCAGGTCTGACGCCTGGCCGCATAGTTCCCAGGTCGGTAACCGATTGCTTCGGGTCCACGGAGTCGTTCGTTCACTGAGCGCAACTCACCCGCGGTGGGTGTCGTCGACGCACGTGCGGTAGCCGATCGGCTACCGAGATGGGCGCGATCGAGTTTGCTGTCGTTGTGTCGCTGCGTGTGCGCACAACGGTCCGTTAGCTTTCGCCTGTGAGTGACATACGCGACCTGCGCGAATCGATCGACCAGCTGACCGCGTCCATGTGGGGGGGGGCAGGGATTGGCCGAGCTTCGTGTCCACGCTGGTCGCGACGCTTGCTGGTGCCGGCGTGGCGGCGGGCGTTGCCTGGCTCATCCTGCGGCGCGAGCGCTCCGACCGGTATCGGGAGCGAATGTATGGGGCGATGGTGGCCTTGGCTGTGAGGTATCCCCCCCCCCACCGCTTCACGCGCTCGCGCGCTGAGCGAGACAAGAACTCGAGAGGTGTTATTTACGGACTACTCCGTGGGTCGTGGATGTTCTCTGTGCCAACACGTTCTTTTGGGGACCCAGGCGTGAGGTTGGTGATCACCGACTGGGGAAGCCGGTAAGACCTCCCAAAACGAGCTGCCGGCAGGTCACCCGACAGGATCATTCTGTAGACAGTTGCCTTTGATACGCGCATGATTGCCGAGACTTCGGCAACAGTGACGAAATGGTGGTCAACATTTCCACGCATAGTATTCCTTCGGTTCCATCGGAGCTCCGGGCCCAACGAATGTGGGATTGCTAGCTGACTGCCGTACAGTGCGGCCGGTCCTGCCACGGGCATACGATCTCGCAGGCGCCCTGGCGACGGAGACTGACACCCTCGCGTCCTGATTAGGAGCGCGTGCGAACAGATGCCTTCCGCCGTGTCACACGCGGCGCCGTCGCCGGGCCGATCGCCGTGCGCCTACTTCTTAATCCGTTGGATTGAATCGATACATCTCGGCAATAGGGTTCCGGAGGGCTCGCTTCGCTGCTGAAGGAAGGACGATCCCGTCCCGGACCATGGCTCCTATTGCGCCCAACGTCTTGCTTCTATCTAGCAGCGCGCCTTGTCGGGCGATGTTTGCGACTCGGCGCCCGCGTTGCTCCTTCATTGAGGCAGCGAGCATGGCGACAGGCGTGCTTCGGCGCGCGAGTTGCCCGAGCACGACGGCGTCCTCGAGTGCGAGCGACGCCCCCTGCCCAGCTGTCGGCGGGATGGCGTGTGCAGCATCGCCAATGAGAACGACACGCCCGCGGCCCCATAGCGTGGGGCGCGGGGGTCGGGAATGCGAGACGTCGAGGGGCCCGGAACCCGCCAGGAGGTCCGACACTGGAAGAGCGTCAGATCCGAGAAGTGACGGGAGTGCCGCCTGCCAGTCTGTGCTCCTCATGCCAGCAGCGGCACGCATCCCGCCGGCTACTGCACCCGTCCTGGGGTTTGCGAACCACCAGATCGTTGAAGCATCGACCCGAACGCTGCCGACGAAGCAGTCCCTGCCGAAGTGGAACTGCAGCGTCCCCGTCGCTCCGCCGTCAGTGTCGGATAGTTTGCTGCTGGTGTACGTTCCGCCGAGGTTGATGAGGTTCGGCAGCTTCTTCGCCGCTGTGTATCGGTTCGCGTCGACGTTGCGAGCTGTGAAGCTGCGTCGGACGGCAGAACCGATGCCGTCTGCGCCAATGACGATGTCGGCTGCGAAGTGTTGCAGTGATCCTGTGAGCACACTCGCCTTGTCTCCCTCGTCGGTCACGCTTAAGACGCGCGTTCCCGGTTGGATCGTGATTCCGCGTCGAAGTGTTTCTGCTCGCAGGATTCGATAGAGAAACGCTCGTTGTATCGAACGCGTCGCGAGTTGCTCTTCCTGCGACCCCAGCGGAAGCGTTGCAGTCAGGCGGCCCGTGAAGTCAAAGGTCTGCAACAGTGGCGTCGGGAATCCCCCTGCCGACACCGCGGCCCCAAGCCCAAGATTGTGAAGAGCGCGGATGCCGTTACTTGCAACCTGGAGCCACGATCCCTCGTCCTGAGCCGGTTTCTCGCCCCGCTCGAGCACGATCGGAGTATGTCCACCTTGGTGGAGCGCGATGGCAGCGGCGAGGCCGGCGATACCGCCTCCGACGATAAGTGCCTTCATTCTAGACCTCCGACGATCTTCGGCGGGCCGACGGCGCGTGCTCGGCTGCCCTGAAAGACCCTTCCCGAACGGGCGGTGGCTTGGTGATCAATCCTCCAGGAACGGCGGCCACTCCTTGTCGGTTGAATCCGTCGCTGCCGCCGGCGTAACGACCGCCGCGCTCGAGCTGAACCTTTCTGATCGAAGGACCTTTGTGCCAGATGTTCTTGCAATGCATTGTGTACGGGGCCAGTTCTGCGGTTGAGATGTGCGATCTGTCGGCGTGTGCCGCAGATCGGTGATTCACTGAGAAGGATCCACCTCGCTCGGCAGCCGTGTCACCGATCGGCGCGGACGCCAGCTGAGAACGCGGGCCCCTATCAGTGTGTTCCCGACAGATTGGCATCCGATACTGGGTTGTGACGTGGCGGTAGGACCCCGTCGCGGCTTCGTCGGGAGTCGCCACGACAAGACCAGCCAAGTAGGCGCCGAGCGCCACGATGACGAGGGCTGCGTACCTCAGCAATGCGTGATGATGCGTTCGCCTGATCATGATCGGTAGAACCTCTCGTTGAAACCTTGGTAGCACGGCAACGGCACATCTCCACCTGGTGCCGGTGGAATACGGCGCGCTCTTCGCATGTTCCGTTCATGAGGCCAAGTTTGTGAGATCGAAGGGTGCAGGGGCGGCACTAGTTGCCCCATTCGCACGTCGACGTTGCGTTTCCGTATGTCGAAAGGGTAGGCAGAAGAACTCCTCCAGGGCATAGGTCGCGAGTATCAACTTTGCAGCCATTCGGCTGGACAGGGCAGCCGAATGGCGGGCTGGCGTAGTCATCTCGATTGAAGTGCAGCTGCTCTTGCAGGGATCCGCGATTGCAGGCACTAACATCAGGCCGATACGGCGAGCGGATCAGTCTCGCAGGCGCCTCCCGTGGGAGTCCACCTTGCCTAATTCAAGTTGAAGACGAGCCCTTGAATACACCCTCAGGCTCACCCTGTTGCTTTCGCTCGGCGATCGCCTAACCTAATTGACGTCTTAACGTCCGCGGCCCATTGGCTGCAACGGCAGTTGCCAGGGCGGGGTAGAACATCGCAGTTAAGACTGCATTGCACATTGCATCTTGCACTATCAAAAGTCCGGAGCCTATATATGTTCGTAAACTCAGGGCGGCGCAACGCCCTACTCGTCGCGGTCGCTGCTGCATCACTCTTTGGTGTAGTGCTCTCTACTTCCCCTGCTTCCGCCGTAGAACCAGAACGTCAAACGCGGCCGGTTCTCGTAGGTACTCGCCTGCAATTCCGGTATGGCGGAGAGTGCACCGCAGGTGCCGTTGTTCGCCTCAATACCTGGGGTTCCCTCCTCAGTGCTAAGGAACGCGCAACACGATACGTGGTCGTCGCGAAGCACTGTGCAAACAGGGGGGACGAAGAGGTCTACGTGAAGAGCGACGCGGAGAGCGCACGCGGCGGTATCGCCGAGGTCGGGAATGTCGTCTGGCGTTCACCTGACACCGATCTCGCTCTCGTCAAGATCAACCCGACCGTGCACAACACGAGGGCCTGCGGAACCACGTCTCACGGCGGCCCCTCCTGCATCCCGATCACGTCGTACTCCGTGAACGCGCTCGGCCGTGTTCTTACGGCGTCTCTTCGGACTCGATCGATCTACGCGCAGCCTGTTCCCGGTTCCGGTGACCCCGGCGAGGATGAGACGTTCGCGACGAGCGGAAGCACGACCGGCGTGCAGCTCGAATGGAACAAGCTCTCCGAGCGGGCATGGCCGACCAATTTTAGGAACCGGCGCGATGGAGATGAAGCCGCAAGCTCAAATACTGCTTTCCTCCTCGGCGGCGATTCCGGTGGGCCGGTCTTCAACGCGTCAAGCGGCAAGCTGTACGGCATCATTACGGACCAGCTCCCCAGGACGACTCAGCCCAGCACGATGGTCTACATCAAGCTGTCCAAGTTCTTTAAGGAGATGCCGCGTTACAGCCTCGTGACGAGTTGATTCTCCGTGCTGCTCCCGTGGGTTGTGTCGCCGCGGGAGCAGCACTGGACGACCGGTTCCGGGATGTTGAGCGGCTCTTGGGGCATGTCGGCCCTTCCCTGGCGCACCCTGCCGAAACTATTCAATGCTCGCTCTAGAAGGAGGCATAGTGGTGAACCTACTCTGGTCAGTTTTATCGGTAGTTGTTGCTGCATTCAGTATCTTACTCTGGTTTGGTATCGTCGCCATCGTTCTTCTCTTGGGTGCCCTTTGCATCGCCGGGCGAGTGGGCTCCTAGTATTCAAGCGCCGACCCCGTTACGTGACCGTGATGAATTCACGGCACGCCAATCGTGGCTAGTGCCGCGATCCCTCCTTTCTTTATCTGCCACGGTGTGTCTGGGAGAGAAAGGGTGGGGAGGCGAGGGGCTCGTCAGGTGGCGACTCGCCGGGTATCGCCGCGGTATTCGGGCGACTACCTTGCACTTTAATAGACCGACGTATCATCGCTGATGCCACCGCGGATCCCACTACCGCAGGCGCTCGGTGTGCGCTGTTGGGGTGATCGATTTCGGGTCTGATTGCTCTTGCATTCGCTGTGGTCATCCGGGCTCTCGCTTTACAGGGAGCGTTTTTGCCGCGCTCAAGCGCAGGGGTGGCTGGAGATGTCATAGTTTCGCTGCTGGGGCAATTCGGCGAATGCAGATACTTTTTCCTTGTGACCTGATTGGAAACCTCATGGCCCTGCAGTACGACGCAGCAATGGGAAGACTCGCGCCTCGCGTGCCGAAGCGGACGTGGGTGGGTCTCATTGCGGTCGTCGTCGTGGTCGCCATCAACGTGGGTCTGGGCAATTTGTTGGCAATTGGGATCCCGGGGGCGGACGTCACCCTGAAATTCGCCGTGAGCCACTTCATTCCCCTTCCGATCACAATCATTGTCGCCCTGTTGTTTCTCCGATGGGCTCGGTGGGGCCGTGACGTTTGGGCGGAGACACCGACCTTGAAGCTGCGCCCAGCGCGACGGTGGCTGATCGCGATCCCGGCCCTACTCACGATGTCCGCCGTCCTGCAGGTCGCCGAAATCCCCTGGGCCGACCGGACTGCTCTCTTCGTGCTCGTTATCGTCGTAGGAACGGCGCTGGTCGGGTTCAACGAGGAGCTGTACGTCCGCGGCATCCTGCTCACCGCAGCGCGAGGTCGGCACGGCGAGCTCTACGCACTCACGATCTCCGCAGGCGTGTTCGCCATCGCACATCTGCCGATCAGTCTCATCAACGGTTTCCCCGCCTATGCGATCGGACTGCAGATCGGCGCGCTCCTCGTCGGCGGGGTTGGTTGCTACTGGGTGCGGCGCGTCACCGGGCGCCTCTGGGCCGCGATCGCGGTCCATGCCCTCACTGACTGCGTGTTATACCTCGGATCCGACTTCACTGACAGCCCCAACCACCACCGCTCACCGGTCGACCTCGACATCCTCGGCGTCCCTGTTGAGGTTGCCCTCTGGGTGATGTGTGTCATCAGCATCGTCAGCGTTGCCCGTGAGGACCGCCGCCGCCGCGATTCGCAGCACCACGAACTGTCACTCTGAACCTCACTCGAGACGTGGGCAGGGAACCCGTGCTCCCCTCCGAAGTCTTGGGCGACCCAGGGGGAACGTTGTGACGAACGTCGCAATCGATCGTTTCTCGGACCCTCTCGTCCGACGCCTCTGTGATCAGTGAGGGCTCGCTGTTCGTGTTGCAGATGGCTGTGCTGGGCTCCCTTGACCCCTTGACCCCTTGGCGATTCGGCGAGGTGTCTGGTGAGGGGCTTCTACGTTTCGGTCGTCAATGACAGGCTCCGCCGGCCTCAGCACGCGGACACTGTTGGCCTGCTACTGGTCGCGGGCAAGAACGACGCCGTCGTCCGGTTCTCCCGCGGCGCGCAGCAGACCCCGGTCGGTGTCGCCAATGATCTCCTCCCACCAGCAGTCCGCGCTACCGACACCGAGATCCCGGATCCTCGCGGGCTCCCGAGACGGCGCACGTGGGCGGTAGCCGATCCGGCTCTCGAAACGTCACCTTCCAGCGGGTACGGATCGAGCCGGGAGGCGTTCTCGCTCGGTCCCGGCTCGGTCCGTCGGGGCCAGAACAACGCCCTGTCCCCATCTAGGGACCGTTCCGGCCCGACTTACCGGCCGCACGAAAGACCCTACGGCTGATGAACGGCCGCGCGTATCGATTTCACCGCCGTTTGGCTGAGAGGGCCAGCCGATCGTCGGGAATATGTACTCTCTGAGAATGAAATGCGACCGTTCTTGCATTGATCCTCACCGCAGGCGCTAGCGTCCCCCTATGCAACGATCGGGCCGTGCGCGTCCGCAGTCCGCAGTCCGCAGTCTTGAGGTGGCCCATGAGCGCAGATTCCGTCATCACCGTCGTCGTGGTGGACGACGAGTCTCTGGTCCGTTCCGGAATCGCGATGGTGCTCAACGCGTCCTCTCGGACCTCGGTAGTCGCCGCCGTGTCGAGCCCGACCGCAGTGAACACTGTTCGCGAATACGCGCCCGATGTCGTCCTCCTCGACATCCGGATGCCAGCGCCGGACGGCTTGACCATACTGCGCGAACTCATGGCGGAACCCGCCCCGCCCGTCGTCGCGATGCTCACGACCTTCGACATGGATGAGCACGTGCTTGAGGCGTTGCACGGGGGCGCGTCGGGCTTCCTGCTCAAGGACACGGATCCGGAGCAGCTCGCCCGTCATGTCCTCACGCTCGCCGCTGGCGGCGTCGTTCTCGCGCCGGGTCTGCGACCGGGACGTCTGTTCCGTTCACCCAACGAGACGCCGCGCCCGGACCTCGTTTCTCAGCTGGGCAAACGGCAGATCACCGTGCTGCGGGCCCTTGCACGAGGACTTACCAACGCGCAGATCTGCACGGAGTGTGGACTCACCCTCGGCGCCGTAAAAGAGACGGTGAGCTCGATCGTGTTCACACTCGGCGTCGGCTCCCGCGTCGAGGCAGCGATCGTCGCCGATCGTGCCGGTCTGGTGCCGCGTTCATGACGCGGCCCCGAGTGCACGGGGTGCTCGTCGACCTGCTCGTCGTTGCAGCGTCCGCCATGGTGTCTTTCACCTTCCTGCCGTACGACCAGAATCCGATGCAGATCGCCGCGGCCGTCGTGGCCTGCGCGGGCCTTCTCGTGTCGCGTCGGCTGCCCTGGCTGAGCCTGGCGGTCGCACTACCCGCGTTTCTCTCGGGGGCCGCGCTCGTGCCGATCATGGTGGCCCAATTCCAAATTGGGCTCACCCGCTCGAAGCGGTGGCATTCCTACGCGGTGAGCGCGAGCGTCGCCGTTGCGTACATGGTCACCGCTGGTATTTACAATCCCCAGGGCTTCATCGACACGCTCGTCCTCGCCGTGGTCTACACAGCGATGCCTACGCTGCTCGGCGCGTTCCTTCGTGAGCGGCGACTGGTGGTGTCGCAGTTGCACGCGTTGCAGGACGCGCAGGCTCTTGGACAGCGGCAGGCTGCGGAGATGGCGCTCGCTCGAGAGCGGGCGGTGCTCGCCCGGGAGATGCACGATGTGGTGTCGCACCAAGTCAGCCTCATTGCAGTGCAGGCCGGCGCGCTCCAGCTTGCCTCCGACGATCCTCTGTCGCGCGACGTTGCGCGCGTCATCCGAGGGTTGAGCACCGCCACCCTCGACGAGCTCCGGTCGATGGTCGGGGTATTGCGCCATGCGGGCGATGTCGGCGGAGCAATTGCGCCCCAACCGACGCTCGACGACATCGCAGCGCTCATCACTGCGAGCGGAATCGACGTCACCGTCGCCATCGACCTGCCCTCGAGTCTCGGCCCAGCTGTGCAGCGTGCTGTCTATCGGACTGTGCAGGAGGGACTCACCAACGCGCGTAAGCACGCAACCGGCGCGTCGGTCGCGGTGTTCGGGCGTCTGGAGGCGGGCAAGGTCATTCTCGACGTTGACTCGGGCATCGCCACCAAACCCCTCCTCCACCTGCCGAGCGGCGGATACGGACTCACGGGCTTGAGGGAGCGTGCGCAGCTTCTCGATGGCACAGTCACCAACAGCATTCTCCCTGACGGGTCGCATCGCCTCCGTCTACAAATTCCTCTTTGAAACAGGCGGGCCTCATCTGAAATCACGCCGCGACGCTATTGAGAGGTCGTCCGATGAATCGTCGACCGGTCTGGAGCGCTACGGCTTGCGGCCGCATGTCAAAAAGGCCGTCGCCCGTGCATGTTTCCTCCATGGCTTCATCCAACACGAAAGGGTCCAAATGAAATTTTCGACCGTCCAGTGCTGGCCGTCTGCATCCTGGTGTCAGCATGCGTTTCACCGGAATCGGCGCGCAAAATGTGCTGACTCTTCCGGGTTCTTCCGCACGGAAAAACAGTGAGCGAGGAAACTCCGCGCTCGACGGAGGATGGTAGCCACTTGGTCATGTACCTCCTTCCAAATTACGGCGGAGTCATCATGGAACCGTGCGTCTGCCAGATAGGCAGGAACCACTTCAGTCCATTTCCAGTGTACGAACGGATCGCTCTTCCGTGCCTTCGTGCTGTGGCCCGGTTGTTCGAATGGCTGCGACGAGGACGGGGAACGGGCCGCCTGTGAAACGAAGGCGAAGACCGATGAGTACCAATACGCCCCCTGCAACGGCTACCGCGCCGGATGTCGGACCTACCTCGCCCTGGCTCGCCGGTCGACGGCACGTCGCGGTCCTTTGCCAGCCTCCGGCTGCCGTCGTGGTCGGCGTCCTGGTGACCATGGTCTGCGTCACCGCCAGTTTGATCAGCCTCAGCAGTGCGCCAGCTCAGGAACCGTCCCCGTCTCCTGGCCCCTCACCATCACACTGTGACGGGACAGCCGCACCCGCCGAGCGCGCTCCTCAGACGGGGGTGGCGGCCCACTGCCGCGGTCGGTGACACGGGCGTGCTCGCATCCGCTTGCGACATCACTTCTCCAGTATCACGACCGACGTTGGCGGAGGGTCGACCGCTTATCTCCGCACCCGGAAAATTCCGCGCAGTTCGTGCGACACCGACATGGCATCTACGAGGGCTTCATCGCGAGCTATCGAGACGGCTCTACTCCACCTCGCGGGACGGTCGCAGATGGTCGACCGACCGTGGGTGAATTGTGCGGGGCGTGGGGCAACCTCGGTCGAACTTTGCCTGAAGAGTGCTGCGCCCGGCCTGCGTCGATCGGGCACGTGAGGGGTTCCCTCTTTTGTCAGGGGTGCATGAGGACTGCTTGAACGATTGGCGCTAAGCAGCCTAAGGCCCCGTCCATTTGCCAATGCGAATCAGTCGCGACGCGAACGCTGGCGGCCAGGCTCGAAATGCTTTCTTGGTTCCTGTAAAGAGTTTCACTAGACGATTGTATAGGAACCTGCTTAGCATTGCTTGACCAGTTATCGGGCGCCTGAGCTTGCAGGTCCCGATCCCGATCAAGGTGATGCCTGCCGCCGCAACCGGTCTCACCATACTCCGCTCTGTATCGAGCGGAGGGCCGTTAGTACGGCGGAGCTGTACCGAGCGAGTTACTAGCAAATCGGCTGCTCGGAGGCGGCTTGATTTAACTGTTCGTGATTTTCCCGATGGTTACCAGATTGATTATCGTCGCCGGCCAACAACCGCAAGAGGGAGTAATCGATGATGAACCACAAGAACCCCCATGCCGTCCGGCATGAGCGTTCCGCCGACCTGGAAGCACGGCCCGGCAGATCACTAGGGCTCGGGCCGTACGAAGCGACAGTGCTTCCCTGTAAAGGGCACAAGCGCGGCGGGGGAAATGCTGACGGTCTAGATTTCGCCCTCTCTACAGTCGCCTCAGCCGCCCTATAACCAAGGAATGACGCGATCAGCGCTTCTGCTAGTAACGACGTTCCCTCGAAAGGACCCACATTGCTTCGACGCCCACTAGTCCCACGACGGATCGGACCATCGCACACGACCGCAATCGCCTTCACGGTCACGGCGTGCACAATCGGCGCGGTGTTGTTCGTCGCTGGCCCCGCTGATGCAGCTGTCCGTCAAACGCTGCCCAATTCGACCCCTTCGTGGGCAACCGTGGACAACGAGCTACGCAAGGTTACCGCCAGCACTGACGTGGAAGGCGAGGTATTCCTGCCGCTGCAAAACCAGCGCGGTGCCGAAGCTTTCGCGACCGCTGTGTCGACCCCCGGTAGTACCCACTACCGTAAACCTCTCAGCCCAGCTGCGTGGATCAAGCGGTACGCACCGTCGAGGGCTGCCGTCGACCAGGTCGCCGGCTTCCTGCGAGCGAAGGGCCTCCGCATCACGGCGGTGCCGGCAAGCCATCAGTTCGTTCTATTCCGCGGCCCTGCATCGGTTGTCAATTCGGCGCTCGGCGTCTCACTTCACACCTACAAGCACGCGGGTCAATCCCTCGTCGCGCCGTCAACTGTGCCTAGTTTGCCGACGTCGATAGCCCGTCGCGTCAGTGGAGTTAGCGTCGATCAGGGACGCCTGTTGACCCACCCGGATCTCGTCAGGCAGGGCGAGACGCCCCCGTCGGCGATGACGTCTCGTCCGCTCGCTCAGGAGTCGCCAGCTGCAACCGGTGTCGCGGCGAGGTGCTCGCGGTACGACGGCGAGCACACTGCGGTGGTGCCGGCCGCATACGGGAAGACCAGGGTGCATACCTTTGCATGCGGGTATGTGCCGAAGCAGATTCGGTCGGCTTACGGTCTTGATGCTCTGGCCGCGCGTGGCGTTCAGGGGCAACGACAGACCGTGGCGATCATCGGCGCGTATGCCTCGCCGACGATCGTCCGCGATACGAACAGTTACTCAGCTCAGCACGGCGAGCCGCCCCTGACGAGTTCAACGTTCCAGCAGCTCATTCCATCGCCGTCCGAGTTCACTGACAAATCGCCGTGCCAACAGCCGAGCGGCTGGCAGGGCGAAGAAACTCTTGACGTCCAGTCCGTGCACGCAGTGGCGCCGGCAGCGAAGATTCTTTACGTCGGGGGCACGAACTGCGGTGGCGGCATGGACGTGGCGGTGTCGAATATCCTCGACCAGGGGCTAGCGAACATCGTCAACAACAGCTATGGCGACGTGGGTGAAAACCTCGCGCTCTCCGTCATTCGGGGCCAAGAGAACCTGCACATTCAGGCAGCTGGCGAGGGCATCGGAATGTATTTCTCGAGCGGGGACAACGGGGACGAAAGAGCTTCGCTAGGTAGTGCGCAGCCCGACTTTCCTGCGTCCAGCCCCTGGGTGACGTCGGTTGGCGGCACCAGCATCGGCATCGGAAAGAACGGCCGTAGAACGTTCGAGACCGGGTGGGGGGACGCGCTCAATCCGATTGTCAGCAGCCCCCGTGGCAACGTCTACTCCAAGCCTTTGCCCGGCGACATCAGCGGCGCAGGCGGCGGAGGCCAGAGCACTTTGTTTGATCAGCCTGCCTATCAGCGGGGCATCGTGCCCGCGTACCTCGCAGGAGGCAAGCGTGTCTCTCCTGATATCGCGGCGATTGCAAGCCCCTACACCGGCTTCTCAATTGGATACCGTCCGATCAGCAATGAGGCCACTTTGGCGACCAGTGGCTTTGTGAACGAAACGACCGGCGGAACCTCCCTAGCCGCACCAGTGACTGCAGCGATCTCGGCTCTGGTTCAACAGTCGACCCATACGCGGCTAGGATTCGCGAACCCGACGTTGTACGCGACGTATCGCGCTACCCCGTCCGCGTTCAGGGACGTCCGACCTTCGGCGGCACCAATCGCGCTTGCCTACACGAGCAAGCCGCCCCGCAAGGACTACCTCGTAACGCTCGACCACGACACGTCGCTAACCACTGCCCCTGGGTATGACGATGAAACCGGCCTCGGAGCAGTGTCCTTCACAGAAATGACCCAGGTGGCCCGTCGGTAACAGGCGATTCCTCCACACGAGCCCGGCCGGAGATGCCGGTGTGCTGTGGAAAACGAGATTCCGTTCAACTTCATAAATGGCGGGATGGGTGAGGTGTGGGCGCGGAGCTATGCTCGTTAGGCGATCGCCTGGGGGGCCCGATGGCGCCGCTCCCGTGACAGTGCACCATGGGTGGCACGTGCGAATGGTGGGGGCCGCTTTGTCTGCTACAGCGGCGACCGGAGTGGTTCGCGGGTCGCCCATATATGTGCCGTGATCCGAACCGCTTATCAGGGAGAAAATCATGTCTACGTCGAGTGATCACCAGCATGCTGGTGTGGCCGAAAGTAAGCAACTTGTTGTTGTGATTGGAGCGTCAGGAGGTATCGGCGCGGCGGTAGCTCGCCAATACATGCACGAGGGAAGCCACGTCATCGGCACACATCGAGGCTCTGGCGTTCCCGAGGGTGTGGAGCCGTTCACATTCGACATCACGGATCCGGATGGCGCTCTCGATCTGTTCCGTTTCGTCGCCAGCAAGGGTAAGCCGGACGTGGTGGTTATTGCATCCGGGATGACGAGGGATGCTCCCTTCGTGCGTATGTCCACGCCCGCGGGTTGATCGTCCGGTTGGACGAGGTCAGCTCACTCAGAGTGCACCCACCGCTTCTGTCCGAGGAACTGGATGGCCGTGATGCCGAGGATGATGACGAACAGCACCCACGCCCCGGCCGATGCGAGTCCGAGCTGCTGGGTCTGGAACCCCGTGTTGTAGATGTACTGCACCAGGGTCTCGGTCGCGGTGCCGGGGCCGCCCTTCGTCAGGACGAACGGCTGCACGAACACCTGGAACGAGGTGATCAGGGTCATCATCGTCGCGAAGAAGATCGACGGCGAGATGAGCGGGAACTTGATCCGCCAGAACATCTGCCAGGCGTTCGCCCCGTCGAGCTGCGCAGCCTCGATCTGGTTCTCCGGCACCGAGTCGAGCGCCGCCGAGAAGATCAGCATGTTGTAGCCGAACCCCTGCCAGACGCTCATCGCGACGACGGCGAGCATGGCCCAGTTGTCGTCGGCCAAGAAGTTCGGGGCGTTCACGCCGACGGTCGACTGCAGCGTCGCGTCGATGGCACCGCCCGGCTGGTACAGCATCCGCCAGACGACGACGTTCGCGACGATCGGCGTGATGGTCGGGATGAAGAACAGCACGCGGAAGACGTGCCGGTGGCGGATCTTCGGCGTGAGCCAGGCCGCGAGCCCGAGGGACACGACCAGGTTGAGCGGCACGTAGAGCACGACGAACAGCACGGTGTTCAGCGTCACGGTGCGGAAGATCGGGTCGGAGAAGAGCTGCGCGTAGTTCGACAGGCCGGCCCACGAGCGTTCGCCGAGCATCGGCCAGTTCATGAAGCTCACGACGAGCGACGCGAGGATCGGGAACGCCGTGAACACGACGAGGCCGATCGAGTGCGGAGCGGCGAAGGCGGCGCCCCACCAGGAGCGGCGGCCGAGCTCGGCGTCGGCGCCGCTGTCCTTCCGGCGCGGGGCCGCTCCGGTCGCGACCGCGACCGCGGGGGCGGGCAGCGCCGCCTCGGCGGGTGGGTCCTGGATGGTGGTCATGCGACGACCTCCTCGTCGTTCGCGCGGTCCTGGTCAGGGGATGGGACGGACCGGGAGGCGCGGGGCGGGGTCGACCTCCGACTCCGCAGGCTCCGTCGGCGCGGCCCGCGCAACGCTTCGCGTCGCTCGAAGCGGGCCGCGCCCGTCCGTCAGGGGGTGACGCCCGTCACTGCGAGCCGAGCTGGCTCGCGATGGACGACATCGTCTCCTTGCCGGAGGTCTGTCCGTTCACCGCCTGCAGGGCGTACTGCGCGAAGAGCTGGTTGAGCTGGTCGCTCTGCTTGTTGCCGGGCAACGGGGTGGCGTTCTCGAGTCCGGTCTTCAGGGCGTCCTCGACCCCGTCGATGCCGGCGTTGTCGTACCAGGCCTGCTGCGCCGCGGTGCGTGCCGGGAACGCGCGCCCCTGCTCGGCGAGCGAGGTGAGGGTGGCTTCGTTCGTCATCGTGGTGATGGCCTTGAACGCCTGCTCGGGGTACTTGCACTGCTTCGAGATGCCGAAGCCCGACCCGGCGGCGAACGAGCTGGGGCCGTCCGTGCCCGAGGGGATCGTCGTGATGCCGAGGTCGAACTTGACCTTGGCCTTCTGGCTGATGATCGACCAGGGGCCGTCGCTGTACATCGCGACGTCACCGGACACGAACGCGTTGTCGTCGGTGGAGCCGTCGGTGCTCGCCTGCGTGGCGTAGCCGTCCTTGACGAGGCTGCCGATCCAGTCGAGCCCCTCGGCGAACTCCGCGTTCGAGGCGTCGAGCGTGCCGTCGGCATCGATCACCCGGCCGCCGTTGTAGCCGAGGATCATCGACTCGAGGGGGATGTCCTCGACGCTCGTGCCCCAGATCGGCGTGCCCGCGGCCTTGAGCTCCTTCGCAGCGTCCTCGAACTCGTCGACCGTCCAGCCCGGCTTCGGCTCGTCGACGCCCGCCTTCTCGAAGATGTCCTTGTTGTAGAACATGACCATGGGGCCGGTGTCGTACGGCAGTCCGTAGAGCTTGCCGTCGACCTTCATGCCGTCGAGCCCGGTCTGGTCGTACTCACCCAGGTCGAGGTCGGCCTGCTTCGCCATGTCGTCGATCGGCACGAGCACGTCCGTGTAGTTCGCGGCGCGGAGCGACTGGATGCTCACGATGCAGGGTGCGGTGCCGGTGGACAGCTGGGTGCGGAGCTTGGTCCAGTAGTCGTTGAAGGGTGAGCCCTGGATCGAGACGTCCACGTCGTCGTCGGTCTTGACCGTGTCGGCGACCTTCTGCCACGCGGCCTTGTCCTCCTTCCCGGCGATCCACATGGCCCAGGTGAGGGAGTCCTTCGACTGGCCGTCGCTGGCGTTGCTGCCAGCGGAACAGCCGGTGAGCACGAGCACGGCAGCTGCTGCTGCCGCCAGCCCGGCGGTGCGTCGTCGTTGCATCGGTGTCTCCACTTCGTCGTGGTGATGGGGTGTGCGGTGGGGTGTTCAGGCGACCCGGACGGCGTCCGGGACCCGATCGGGATCGGACTCGGCCCAGACCGGGCCGTCCGGGAACGCGTGGGTGGTCAGGGTGTCGGCGAGCATCTCGGTGCCGGCGCCGGGCGTGGTCGGCGGCCAGTAGCGGCCGTCGTGGACGTCGACCGGTGTCACGAAGTGCTCGTGCAGGTGGTCGACGAACTCGATGCACCGGGTGTCGAGGTCGCCGGTCAGGGCGACCGCGTCGAACATCGACAGGTGCTGCACCGCCTCGCACAGGCCGACACCGCCGGCGTGTGGGCACACACGGACGCCGTGCTTGGCGGCGAGGAGCAGGATCGCCAGGTTCTCGTTCACCCCGGCGACCCGGGTGGCGTCGATCTGCAGCACCGACATCGACCCGGCCTGGATCAGCTGCTTCGCGATCACCCGGTTCGCCATGTGCTCCCCCGTCGCGACCGGGATCGGGGCGATGCGCCGGGCGATCTCGGCGTGGGCGAGGATGTCGTCCGGGCTCGTCGGCTCCTCGACCCACGCGACGTCGAAGGGGCGGAGCCGGTCGATCCACGCCACGGCCTCGTCGACGTCCCAGCGCTGGTTCGCGTCGATCGCGATCCGGACGTCCGGGCCGACGGTGGCGCGGGCGATGCCCATCCGTCGGACGTCCTCGTCGACGTCGCCGCCGACCTTCAGCTTGATCTGGGTGAACCCGTCGTCCACGGCTTCCCGGCACAGCCGCGCGAGCTTCTCGTCGTCGTAGCCGAGCCAGCCCGGGGTCGTCGTGTAGGCACGGTAGCCCTCACGCTCCAGGCGCGCTCGACGTTCGGCACGCATCGGTTCGGCGGCGCGGAACAGTTCGAGCGCCTCGGCCGGGGTGATCGCGTCGGTCAGGTACCGGAAGTCCACCAGGTCGACGAGCTCCTCGGGTCGCAGGTCGGCGAGCAGGGCCCACAGCGGCTGCCCCGCACGCTTCGCCCGGAGGTCCCACAGGGCGTTCACGACGGCGCCGATCGCCATGTGCATGACGCCCTTCTCCGGCCCGAGCCACCGCAGCTGCGAGTCGTGCACCATCGCGCGCCAGGTACCGCCCATGTCGGCCAGGACCGCCTCGGCATCGGCGCCGACGACGTGCCCACGGAGGGCTGCGATCGCCGACTCCTGCACCTCGTTGCCGCGGCCGATGGTGAAGACGAAGCCGGTGCCGACCAGGCCGTCGAGCGCGTCGGTGGTGATCTCGACGTAGGCAGCGGAGTAGTCGGGTGCGGGGTTCATGGCGTCGGACCCGTCGTGCTCCCGCGAGGTCGGGAACCGGATGTCGTGCACGTGCAGACCGGTGATGCGGCTCATCTGTGTCTCCTGCCGTCCGGTCTCCGTCGACCGAACGGTGCAATCAAAACATCCGATGTCTCGTGCGTCAAGAGCCTTGTTCTCGCGGTTCTGGCGAAAGTGGTCGCCCAACCGTCCGATGACTGCGCGACCGACGGTGTGGACGCGACAACGGCCTGGAGGCGCGGTGCGGGTCCGACCCGCACCGCGCCTCCAGACCGTGGTCGCCCCGCGCCGGGGGCGACGCGATGGTCACGCTGGTCAGGCGGTGGCGAGCCGCCCCATCTCGGCGACGACCGCGCGCAGCCGCGCAGCGAGCTCGTCGCGGGAGCCGTCCGCCGACCGGTGAGCGGACTCGATCACGGCGGCCATCACGAGGGTGGTCGCGGTCCGCGCAGTGTCCTCGTCGACGCGCTCGGCGGCGACCGCCAGCACGGTCTGCCGTGCGTGCGCCATCCACTGCATCATCGCCGGGACCATCTCGGGGCGGGCTCGGACGAGCTCCTTCATGCGCCGGCGGTCCTGCGGCAGGGTGACCGTGTGCGCGACGAGGTCGCAGAGGTCGGCCACGAGCGGACCCGTGGATCCGAGGAACGCAGTGCGTGCCGCGTCCGGGACCGTCGTCGCCGGCAGTCCGAGGGCTGCCTCGGCCTTCGACGGGAAGTAGTTGAAGAACGTCCGCGGGGAGACCCCGGCGCCCGCGCAGATCTGCTCGACGGTCACCCCGGCGAGCCCGTGGTCGGTGACCAGGGCGAGTGCCGACCGGTGGATGGCGGACCGGGTCTGCTGCTTCTTGCGCTCCCGTAGGCCGCAGTCGCTCGCGACGAGGTCCTCGGTGGTGGTGGGCTGGTGCACGTGCTGCGCTCCGTCCTGCTCTCGGGTCCGTGCGACGCCGGGCCTCCGCGTCGTGTGACGGGGAGGCCCGGCGTGGTTCAGACCTGCGACCGACCGCCCTGGACGGGGATCGAACCGGTGACCGGGGCGGTGGGCGAGCCCATCGTGTCCGCGGCCCGCACGGCCTGCGCCTCGAGGTCGTCGGCGGTGCCGGCGTCGTCCGCCTGCTCCTGCAGGGCCGAGCTCTTGCGGAGCGGCGGCGCCTTGAAGAAGAAGCTCAGGACGAACGCGAGCAGGATCACCGCGAAGCCGACCCAGTAGACGGTCACGGCCGAGGCGTTGAACCCGGACATGAACGGCCGGGTCAGGGCCGAGTCCGCACCGTTGAGGTACGACGTGTCGCTCGTCTCGGCGTTCGAGTCGCTCGAGTCGTTCGCGCCCTTGTCGATCTGCTTCGACAGTTCCGGTGCGAGCTGGTCCACCCAGTAGGTGCGCTGCCCCGAGTCCGACCAGTCGACGACGAGCCGGCCGTCCTGCACACTGGCGTGCGCCTTGTCGGCGGCGGCGGTGAGCGCCTGCTGCTGCACGGCATCGGGAGCCCCGGCAGTGGCCTGGGTCACCTGGTCGGTGGCGGTGTCGAGTCCGGACTGCACCTGCTGCTGGAGCGGGGTGACGATCGGGTTCCAGATCTGGTCCATGACGCCCTGGTTCGCCCTCGCGCTGGCGACCTCCGGGTCGAGCGCCGCGCTGAGGGCGGGCTTGAGGTTCGACTCATCCGCCGTGGCGTGCAGGATGTTCGTCGGCATGAGCGAGAACAGGACGGACAGCAGGACGGCGGTGCCGAGCGTGCCACCGATCTGGCGGAAGAACGTGGCGGACGACGTCGCCACACCCATGTCACGCGGCTCCACCGAGTTCTGCGATGCCAGGGTGATGCTCTGCATGAGCTGGCCGAGCCCGAGACCGATCAGGAACATGCCGATCATCAGGAACCACAGCGGCTTGTCGATCGTCATGAACGTCAGGACGACGTAGCCGAGCGACACCAGGGCCGTGCCGATGACCGGGAAGATCCGGTAGCGGCCGGTGCGGGCCACGATCTGCCCCGAAGCGATCGAGGCGATCATCAGGCCACCGATCATCGGCAGCGTCGCGAACCCGGACTCGGTCGGCGTCAGGCCGGTGACGATCTGCAGGTAGAGCGGGATGGTGAGCATCGCGCCGAACATCGCGAAACCGACCAGGAAGCCCAGGATGGTCGCCATCGAGAACGTGCTCGAGCGGAAGAGCTTGAGCGGGATGATCGCGTCGTCCTGCATGCGGGTCTCGATCACCAGGAAGGCGACGAGGCCGAGCGCACCGATGACGTAGCAGGCGATCGCGCTGGCCGAACCCCAGCCCCACGTGCGGCCCTGCTCCGCGACGAGGAGCAGCGGCGCGAGCGTGACGATGACCGAGGTCGCGCCCCACCAGTCGATGCGCGGCTTGGCCTTGGCCTCGCCGAACTTCGGCAGGTGCAGGAACGCGATCACCATGAGGAGCGCGGCGACGCCGATCGGCACGTTGATCAGGAAGACCCAGCGCCACCCGGTGATGCCGACGATCGAGCTCGCACCGGCGAACAGGCCGCCGATCAGCGGGCCGATCACGGACGAGATGCCGAAGACCGCCAGAAAGTACCCCTGGTACTTCGCACGCTCACGGGGCGCGAGGATGTCGCCCATGATCGCCAGCGGCAGCGACATCAGCGCACCGGCACCGATGCCCTGGAACGCGCGGAAGGCGGCGAGCATGGTCATCGACGTCGACAGGGTCGAGAGCAGCGATCCGAGGATGAAGACCGCGATGCCGAAGATGTAGAGCGGGCGACGTCCGAAGACGTCGGAGAGCTTGCCGTAGATGGGCGTGGTGATGGTCGACGCGATCAGGTAGGCCGTCGTGACCCAGGCCTGCTGGTCGAGGCCGTGCAGGTCGTCACCGATCGTGCGGATCGCCGTGCCGACGATGGTCTGGTCGAGCGACGACAGGAACATGCCCGCCATCAGGCCGTAGATGACGAGCAGGATCTGGCGGTGCGACATGATCGGCTTGCCCGGCGTGCTCGCCGGGGAGTCCTGTCGTCCGCGCGACACCTCGACGGGTGCGGTGGCAGTGGACATGCGGAGTTCCTCACAGGGGATGTGGCGTGGTGGTCGTCGGCCTGGTCGGGACCCCGAACGGGTGTCAACCTTGCAGGCTCTGCAACTTTACACCGTCAGCACCTTTGCTTCCAACGCAAAGTTGCCGAGCATGCACGTTCGTGTACGGGTTCTCAGGTAGCGTCGGCGCATGGGGCGAACCACCTGGACCGATGTACCGACGACGCTGCGGCACCAGGTGGAGGGGGTGCTGGGCGGCCCGGTCGTGACCGCCGAGTCCCAGGCGAGCGGGTGGTCTCCCGGCAGCGCCGACCGGGTGACGACCGCGGCGGGACGACGGGCGTTCGTGAAGACCGTGTCACGCTCGCGCAACGAGGCAGCCCTCGAGCTGCACCGCCGCGAGGCCGCGGTCATGGCCCAGCTGCCGACCACCGCGCAGGCGCCACGGCTGCTCGACGCGCTGCACGCCACGGTCGACGGCGACGACTGGGTCGCGCTCGTGCTCGACGACGTCGCGGGCCAGCACCCGGGCCGGCACCTCGACGGATCGGACACGCCGGCCGTGCTCGACGCACTCCACACGCTGCCGCCCGCGACCGGTGGACTGGCGACGCTCCCCCGCATCGCCGAGGACCTGCGCGGTGAGTTCGGCGCCTGGGACCGGATGCTGGCCGACGACGCGGTCGCCGCCCGCGTCGCCGAGGTCGTTCCCTCGCACGTCCTCGACGCCGGCCCCGCGATCGCCCGCGCGGCATCCGGGGCAGCGGCACTCGTCGACGGCGAACACCTCGTGCACGCCGACTGCCGCGCGGACAACCTGCTCGTCGACGACGCCGGGCTCGTCTGGGTGGTCGACTGGCCCTGGGCGAGCGTGGGCGCGCACTGGCTCGACCCGCTGACCTACCTGCTCGACACGCTCGTCCGCGGCGAGGACGCCGACGTCGAACACCACCTCGCCACGCACCCGGTCTTCGCCGGGGTGTCCGCCACCACGATCGACGCCGTGCTGGCCGGGCTCGCCGGGCTGTTCTTCGAGCACGCCCTGCCTCCGGCGCCGCCGAACATGCCCACGATCCGCGACTTCCAGCGGCGCGAGGGCGTGGCCGCCGCCGAGTGGCTGCTCCGCCGCTGGGCCACCTGACAGCGCGCCCGCCCGAGCGGGGGACGCGTCTGTCCAGGGAGCGCAGCGCACCGGAGCGTACGGTCCACCGCATGACTGATGAGCACCGCACCCCGCGTCCCGAAGACGACGCCGCGCGCCTCGGTCTCGTCGTCGTCGGAGAAGCAGCAGCCCTGCAGTCCGGCGACGAGGCGGCACTGGACGCGAGCGAGCAGAACATCCGCGACACGATCGACGAGCTGGTCGACGAGCCCCTGACCCCGCGGCAGGAGGAGGTCGTCGAGCGACTCGCCGCTGCAGGCGGCACCCTGACCGCCGGACTCAGCGGTGCCCTCGCCGCCCAGAGCGGTCGCAGCGTCGACGACGTGCTCGAGGGTGCGGCCCGCAGTGTCGTGTGGCAGCAGCGGCTCGCGGACGAGCGTGAGGACGCCGGTGCTCAGCAGCGCGACCCGCAGAACGAGAACGGGCACGACGAGGGCTGATCCCCCGTCGCGCCCGCTGCAGGCACCCGATCGGTTACTCGGTGGGCTCGACCTGTGGCACGGACTGCTCGCGCACGACGGCACGGGCAGCCGCCTGTCCCGTCGTGGTGCTCTTCACGATGTCGCTCAGGGTGAACCCGGCGGTGGCACCGAGCAGCGCATCGACCTCGCTGAACTGGCTGACGACGCTCTTCGACAGTGCACCGGCACCGTCGGAGGACACCACGGTGAGCGTGTCGATGTTGCTCATCGGAGCAGCGAGTTCGCGGGCGATGCTCGGCAGTGTCTCGATGGCCTTGACCCGCAGGACGGCCTCGGAGTGCTGTGCGAGCGCGTCGGCCTGCGCCTTGGTCGCATCGGCCTCGGCCTGACCCTTCGCACGGATCGCGTCGGCGGCGGCTTCACCCTCGGCGCGTGAGGCGTCGGCGGCGAGCTTGCGGGCATCCGCCTCGGCCTTCGCCTCGGCCGCGACGGCCTCGGCGGAGATCCGGCGGGCCTCGGCCTGGGCGCGGGCGGTCTCGACCTGGGCCCCAGCAGCGGCTTCGGCCTCGACGCGGGTCTTGCGCGCCTGGGCCTCGGCGACGGCGGAGACCTCGGACTCGAGCTCGGCACGGCGCAGCTCGGCACGCTTCTGCGCGGTGATCTGCTCCTGCTCGACGACGCCCTGGGACGCACGCGCCTGGGCGAGCGGGCCGGCGGCAGCGGCTTCGGCGGACGCACGGTCGGCGTCGAGCTGCAGCGCGGCACGACGGATGGCCAGGGTGTTCTCGGCCTCGGCGATCGCCTGGTCGGCGGTCGCGCGGGCTTCTCGCGCTTCACGGTCGGCCTGGGCCTCGGCGTTCTCGGCCTCGAGCCGCACGCGTGCACGCTCGGCACGGCCGAGGTCGCTGATGTACTCGTTGCGGTCCGAGATGCCCTTGATCTCGAATGAGTCGACGTCGAGCCCCTGGCTGTGCAGGGCGTCCTGCGCGACGGTGAGGACCGCGACGGTGAGCTGGTCGCGGTTCCGGATGATCGTCGAGACGTCGGTCGCGCCGATCGAGGCACGGAGCGAGCCGGACAGGACCTCGCGCGCGAAGTCGTCGATCTTCTTCTCCTGGCCGAGGAACCGCTGTGCGGCCGCCCGGATGGACGCGTCGGCCTCGCCCACCTTGACGAGCGCCACGGCCTCGACGTCGATGGTGACGCCGCGGGAGTCCTGCGCGTTGACGTTGATGTCGATCGCACGCGAGCTGAGCGACAGCTTCGCGACCTTCTCGAAGAAGGGGCGGACGAGCACGCCGGCGCCGAGCACGACCTTGATGCCGGACTCGACGGTCTCAGTGCCGTCGGCGTTCTTGACCTTGCGGGAGCGCTTGCCGGTGATGATGAGCGCTTCGTCGGCACCGGCGTTGCGGTACACGACCTTGGCGTAGATCAGCGCGATCACGGCGAGGACGATGATCCCCACGATGATCAGCGGGACGGCTCCGAGCGCGAACAGGACTTCCATGACTCCCCCTCCGGACCAGGCGCCAGCCTGGATTCCGCATCTGTTGTTCCGTTGGCTCCCATCCTAGGAGCGCGCGCGGACAGCGGGGCCGCGCTGGGGAGGGTTGGGGACAACAGACGGGAGGTGCGGTGCAGGATCACCTGCACCGCGCCTCCAGGCCGGGGTTGCGTCAGCGCCTACGCGCCCGCACGCCACCAGTCGTCGAAGGGCGTCGCCGGCACCTGGCGCTTGTGCTCCGTCGCGCGGTAGCGCGACTCGATCGCCTCGGCGACCTCGACCGGCACGTCGTGGCCCTGCAGGTAGGCGTCGATCTCGGCGTAGGTGAGTCCGAGGTTTGCCTCGTCGGTCTGCCCGGGCAGCTCGTCGAGCAGGTCGGCGGTGGGCGCCTTCTCGTACAGGCGGGCCGGTGCTCCGAGGTGCTCGAGCAGCTGCCGCCCCTGGCTCTTCGAGAGCCCGGTGAGCGGGGTGAGGTCGACGCCGCCGTCGCCGTACTTGGTGAAGAAGCCCGTGACGGCCTCGGCAGCGTGGTCCGTGCCGACCACCAGCAGGCCGCGCTGCCCGGCGATCGCGTACTGGGCGACCATGCGCATGCGCGCCTTGACGTTGCCCTTGACGAAGTCGCTCAGCTCGACGCCCGAGGCCGCGGTGTCCTGCATGACCCCGTCGACCCCGTGCTCGATGTTCACGGTGACGCCCGGGTCGGCCGCGATGAACTGCAGGGCGAGCTGGGCGTCGTCCTCGTCAGCCTGCACGCGGTAGGGCATGCGCACGGTCGTGAACTCGGCGGGGTGCCCCTCGGCGCGGAGCGACTCGACCGCGAGCTGGGTCAGACGGCCGGCCAGGGTGGAGTCCTGCCCGCCGCTGATGGCGAGGAGGTACCCCTTCGCCCCGGTCGTCAGCAGGTAGTCGCGCAGGAACCCGACACGACGGGCGACCTCCTGCTCCGGGTCGATGGTCGGCTGGACGTTGAGGTCCGCTGCGATGGCGGCTTGGAGTTCACGCACCACCCCAGTATCACGCCGATCCGGCTCCGTGGACCGGCGGGTTCCCGAAGACGTCGATCGGATCGACCGGGAGGTCCCGGGGCGGCGGTGACCCGATCACCACCGCCCCGGGGATCCGCGACGACCCGAACGCGTCGCGGACCCGGTGAGGCGGACGCCGGTACCCGCCGGCGCCCGTCCTGGTCAGGCGCGACGAACCCGTCGCGCCGGGATCGCGGTGGGTGGTCCGTGGTGTGGCACGGTGCCTCCTCCCCCGACGGGGTCTCCGCCGCTGATCCGACCCCGGTGGTGAGCCAGGGGATGTGGGGCCCGTCGAACGGGCTGAGGGCGGCTGGTGAGGCCGCTTGCTGTGGAAGGTACCAGGATGCGAGCAGCACTCGACGCCCCCGTTGTGGGGTCACGACTCGGACTGCCTTCGTTGACAGTTCGATGGCTAACAGTTAGAGTCCTGATCATGCAGGCACCGGACTTCACGACACCGCTCCAGCTCATGCGGTGGATCGGATGGGCACAGCGCAAGGGCGCCGAGGAGTGGGTCCGTGAACGCGACCTCACCCACGAGCAGTCCTTCGTGCTCGGGTACCTGCAGGAACACCCCGGCGCCATCCAGCGGGACGTCGCCGAGGCCACCCGGACCAGCGCGGCCAGCGTCTCGAGTCTCCTGCAGGGGCTCGAGCGGCGTGGCCTGATCGAACGACGACCGGACGCCACGAACGGGCGGACGAAGACGGTGCACGCCACCCAGGCGGGCATCGACCTCATCGCCGGGTTCACCGACGCGATGGTCGCCCTCGACGACTCCCTGCTCGCACCCCTCGACGAGGACGAACGCGAAACCCTGCGGCGACTGCTGCAGAAGGTGACCGCGGAACTCGCGCCGCCGACCCGCTAGCCGAACCACCGCACCACCGGCGCCACGCGCGCCACCGCACCGACCCGCTCACGCACCACGCGCCTCCCGGCCGGATCCGCCGGCGCGCCCTCGCGACCCCGCGATCCCGCGCCTTCCCGACCCGCGACCCTGCGATCCCGCGACCCCACCAGTCGCGCGCTCCCCCCTGCCGTGCCGGCGTCCGTCGGCGCGCCCACCGTCATGCCCGGAAGGGAACCGTCATGTCCTCCACCACCACCACCGCTGCGGCGACGAACCGCTGGTACCTCTCCGCTGCCCCGATCGCCCGAGCCCTGGTGCACCTGTGCGTGCCGATGGCCGCCGCGATGGTCGTCAGCGCCCTGTACAACGTCATCAACGCGGGCTTCATCGGTGCCCAGCACGACACGTCCCTGCTCGCCGCGATCACCTTCGGCACGCCGCTGCTCGGCCTCGTGATGGCCGTGGGCGGGGTGTTCGGCGTCGGCGGCAGCGCGTTGATGTCCCGGCTGCTCGGCGCCTCGGAACACGATCCCGACAAGGCGCGGGACATCAAGCACGTCGCCTCGTTCGCCCTGTGGGGAGCCGTCGTGACCGGAGCCGTGCTCGGCATCGTCGGACTCCTGCTGCTCCGCCCGCTCGTCGCCGTCCTCGGTGCCGACGCGGCAGCGGTCCCCGCCACGAGCGAGTACGTCGCCGTGATGCTCGCGTTCGTCCCCGTCCTCGCCGCGTCCTTCGCGCTCGAGCAGATCGTCCGCTCGGAGGGCGCCGCGAGGCAGGCGATGATCGGCCTGGTCCTGTCCACGGTCGGCAACCTGGTGTTCGACGTCCTGTTCATCCTGGGGCTGCACTGGGGTGTCGGCGGCGCCGCACTCGCGGTGGGCCTGGCCAACGTGGTCTCGATCGCCTACTGGGTGACGTGGCTGCAGCGGAACAGCGAGAACGTCAGCTTCGCGCCGAAGTGGTTCACCCTGCGTACCGACATCCTGAAGCCCGTGTTCGGCATCGGCGTCGGCGAACTGCTGCAGTCCGCGTTCCTCATCGTCACGACACTCGTCCTCAACAACCTCGCCGCCGCCTACGGTGACGACCCGCTGGCAGCGATGGGCGTCGCGGTCCGCATCGCCCAGGTGCCGGAGTTCCTGGTGATGGGGGTGACCATCGGTGTGCTGCCGCTGCTGGCCTACGCGTTCGGAGCGGGTGACGCAGCTCGGCTGCGTTCCGGCCTGCGCGCCGCGGCCCTGACCGTCGGCGGCATCGTGCTCGTCTTCTCCGGCACCGTGTTCGTGTTCCGCGAGCAGGTCTTCACGATCTTCTCCGGTGACCACTCCGTGCTCGCGATCGGCATGACGATCCTGACGGCACAGCTCGTCGCCGCCGTCGTCAACGGGTTCACGGGACTGCTCACCTCGCTGTTCCAGGCGACCGGGATGGTCATGCCCGCGATGGTGCTGTCGATGGCGCAGGGCGTGCTGTTCATCCCGATCGTGATCGCCGGCAACGTGTGGTTCGGGCTCGCCGGGATCATCTGGGCGCTCACCGTCACCGAGGGCATCGTGTTCGTCGCCGCGGTCGTCCTCTGGCTGGCGACGCGGGGCCGCATCGCCCGAGGCCTGGCCGAGGGCAGCGCGGCACGCGCCGACGCCGCGCTGGAGGCCGCCCCGGTGGCGTGAGGCGCGTCGCCCCCGGCGTCACGCACCACGTGCGGACGGGAGGCCCGGTGCCGGTCCGGCACCGGGCCTCCCGTCCGTCGCGTGGTCACGTTCCGTGCGCCGCGTGCGCTTCGTGGGCTCGCTGCGTGTGTGCGCTTCGTGAGCAGGAACGGTCGGGTGCGTGCGTGCGACCCGACCGTTCCTGCTCACGAAGTGCGCGACGCGGCGCCGCCCGCGCGCTACGCGCTGCGGCTGCGCCGCAGCAGCAACACGACGACCGCGCCGGCCACCAGGACGGCCCCGGCGCCGAGGCCGATCCACACGCCCGGCGCGATGCCCGGCGACGAGGACGGAGCACCGTCCGAGGCTCCGGTGGCCGTCGCGGTGGCACTCGACGTCGGAGCGGTGCTCGCCGTCGGGGTCGGGGTGACGCTCGCGCTCGGGGTCGACACGGGCGCTGCGGCCCGGTACTCGAACGCGAGCGTGCCCTCGATCGGGTGGCCGTCCGGCGACACGTACCGCCAGAGCACCGTGTAGCGGCCCTGGTCGAGGTCGACCGCGCGGCGCATGGTCGTTCCGGAGACCGTCACGTCACCCCTGGCGACGTCGGCACCGGAAGCGTCCGTCACCTGGATCCGGAGTCCGGCGTCGAGGCCGGCGAGCGGTGCCTCGGAGAAGGTCAGGTCGACGGACTCGAGCGGTTCGGTGACGACCGCCCCGTCCGCCGGGGTACTGCTGGTCAGGGCCGAGTGGGCCGACGCGGGCTGGACACCGACGAGCGTCAGCAGTCCCGCCGCGACGATCGCCAGTGCCGCCGCCGTGGTTCGAGCTGTGCGCATGCGCAGACTCTACCGACGGTCGAGCGGCAGCCCGCTGGGGGTCAGAGCTGCTCGCCGAGGAAGTCCGCGTAGGTGGGCTCGTAGCGCGCTTCGCTGACGCTGACGAGCTGGTGGCCGGTTCCTTCGAGGCGTTCGGCGACGAGGGCGGCGAGGTCTTCGGGCGAGCGGAGGCCGTGGCGGTGCCAGGCGTTCTGGATGGTGGCGGTCATGGTGACCAGCCCTTCGTCGAGATGATGCGCATCTCGGATCCGTCCGGGTCGACCCGCTGTGCCAGACCTCACAGATCGTGAGGAGCATCGTGACGACGAGTCCCTGATGACTGACCCGGTACCTCCACGCTAGGTGTTGGAAGGCGTCGCGTCGAACGCAGTGCGCTTCTCGGCCGACCGGTCGACGGCGGACGGGAGGCCCGGTGCCAGCTGGCACCGGGCCTCCCGTCATCAGGGGGTCGCGCCCAGGGCGCGGATCCGCTCGATCAGTCGGTGCCGGAGTCGAAGGCCGCGCCCTCAGAAGCGAGGTCGGTGCGACGACCCATCGCGTCCTCGGCGTCGGAGGCGACGATCGCACCGCCGAGGATCTCCTCGGCCTCGCCCGCCTCGAGCTCGCCGACGAGCTCGGCCGTCGCGCCACCGATGAGGCCCGCGGCCGCGTACTGCTCGAGCCGCGAACGGGAGTCCGCGATGTCGAGGTTGCGCATGGTGAGCTGGCCGATGCGGTCGTCCGGGCCGAAGGCGGCGTCGCCGACGCGCTCCATCGACAGCTTGTCCGGGTGGTACGACAGCGCGGGGCCCGTGGTGTCGAGGATCGTGTAGTCGTCGCCGCGACGCAGGCGCAGCGTGACCTCGCCGGTGACGGCGGAGGCGACCCAGCGCTGCAGCGACTCGCGGAGCATGAGGGACTGCGGGTCGAGCCAGCGGCCCTCGTACATCAGGCGACCGAGACGGCGACCCTCGTTGTGGTACGAGGCGACCGTGTCCTCGTTGTGGATCGCGTTGAGCAGGCGCTCGTAGGCGATGTGCAGCAGCGCCATGCCCGGAGCCTCGTAGATGCCACGGCTCTTCGCTTCGATGATGCGGTTCTCGATCTGGTCGGACGCACCCAGGCCGTGGCGGCCACCGATGGCGTTCGCCTCGTAGACCAGGGCGACCGCGTCGGTGTACTCGACGCCGTTGATCGCGACGGGGCGACCGGCTTCGAACCGGACGCTGACGATCTCGGTCGCGACCTCGACGTCGTCACGCCAGGCGGCGACACCCATGATCGGCTCGACGATGTCCAGGCCGCTCGACAGCTCTTCGAGGCTCTTCGCCTCGTGCGTCGCGCCCCAGATGTTCGCGTCGGTCGAGTACGCCTTCTCGGTGGAGTCGCGGTACGGGAACCCGCGGGCGACGAGCCACTCGCTCATCTCCTTGCGGCCGCCGAGCTCCTCGACGAACTCGGAGTCGAGCCACGGCTTGTAGACGCGCAGGCGCGGGTTGGCCATCAGGCCGTAGCGGTAGAACCGCTCGATGTCGTTGCCCTTGTAGGTGGAGCCGTCGCCCCAGATGTCGACACCGTCTTCCTTCATCGCGCGGACGAGCATCGTGCCCGTCACCGCGCGGCCGAGCGGCGTCGTGTTGAAGTACGTCTTGCCGCCGGAGCGGATGTGGAACGCGCCGGTCTGCAGGGCGACCAGGCCTTCTTCGACCAGGGCGCTCTTCGCGTCGACCAGTCGGGCGATCTCCGCGCCGTACTCGTGGGCGCGGCTCGGGACGGCGTCGATGTCCGGCTCGTCGTACTGGCCGATGTCGGCCGTGTACGTGCAGGGGATCGCTCCCTTCTCGCGCATCCAGGCAACGGCGCAGGAGGTGTCGAGACCCCCTGAGAACGCGATGCCGACTCGTTCGCCGACGGGGAGACTGCTCAGGACCTTGGACACGGGGTCAATCGTACGGTGTGCCGGACGAGGCTTACCGTCCGGTCCGCCGGTTCAGTTGCCGCTAGGAGCCGCGGCATGCACAAGTGCCGTTAGGGGCCGCGGTCTGCACGAGCCACTACGCACCGACACGCTGGAGGCTAGGTGCACACTGCTCGCAGATCTGCCACGATGACCGAACCCGTGACTGAGGAATGATCAGGAGAACCAGTGCCAAGCTACGGTTTCAAGTTGCTCGAGATTAAGCTCTTTCGAGGGCGTGGCCAAACAGCACTCGAGTTCGGTGGACCAGACGGCAAGTCGACGCCGTCCAAGAGCTACCTAGATCTGCTCGTCGATGACTTCGCTGGCAGAACAAGGGAAGATGCGGCGACGCCGCCCGCTGGAGCTGGCACTGCTCGGGACAACGGCGCCGTCGTCGAAGAAGTAAAGCTCGGCTCGGAGGACGTTGTCGCGCAGGACGCCGAGTCCGGGATTCCTGAGGAGGATGAGGGCAACCGCGAGCTCGCGGTCGTCCGTATCAAGTCAGCAATTCGGTACCAAGAGGCGGTCCTCCTAGACACCGTCTACGGCATCGTCGGCGACCACGCTCTCGCGATCGATCCCGCGGGAGAGCGTGAGGACACAGACCTGACGAGACTCGCCACCACACGTCATTACCGCGCTCTCGTCATCGCTCCGTCTTCCGGAAAGAACGGGTTGCTCGCCGTCGAAGTGGTCTCACGCTCGCACGCCGGGAGCCGGTTGCCGAGCCGCCTGCATGCGGGCGCGCGTGGGCATAATTTCAAGATCCGGACGTTCGGTGCCGTTGCCGACGAGGAATCGGTGCGCAACCTCATGAAAGGTGGGCGCATCCGCGAGGTGAACCTTTACCAGACTCTTCCCAGCACCGACTCAAGCCAGAGCAAGACGATCCCGGCGAAGATCACGTTCTCGATCGGAGCAGGGTCGGCCGAAGAGAAGTCCTTGAAGGATCGCCTGACCGGATGGCTTCCCACCAAGGAGAACAAGGCCAAGAAGCAAAAGCCTGTCGCCGCTGACGAGGCGAAGGCCCTCGCCACGTTCCTCTGGCCGAAGATCGCCGACACCGGGAAGTTCGAGACAGCCGAAGTCGTTGTGGAAGGGACCCACCGGAAGAGACTGAAGCCCCTGGACATGGCGTCCGGCTTCACCTATGACCTTGGGAATGTCCGACCCGACGACGATACTTTCGTTGCACACGTTGCCGATGTGGTGAGAGGCCTGGCGGCCACGAACCAGGTCGATCTGGACGACGATTGGGCAGTCCGCGTAGCGAACTAGAGGAGGTCAGGCATGCGTGTCCGGAGAGTGTTACAGGGGCTGTCGCGCCTGAACGTGTTCAGCGTCCTCGCAGACCAGTTCAAGTACCTGACTAATATATCTTCGAATCGACCAGAACGGCTCGTGCGGGCCTTAGTCATCCTGATCGCGCCGGGCGCCTTCGTTCTGTCGTTGCTGCTTGACCTCCACATGCAATCCGTTGGAGACCTGGTCGGCGCGCTCGGGCTTCTAGCCGGCGTCTTCATCTCTGCGTTCGCGCTCGTGTTCTCGCTTCGCATCAACCTTGCGGCGCGGCCCACAAGAGTCGTTGAACGTCGTACCGCTCGACTCATGGACGAGAGCGCCCTGACTCTCCTTGCAGCTGGCCTGCTATCCGGGGTGGACGCCATCTGGCTAGCTGGCGTCTCTGTGTCGATCCCGGAGGAGGGCTACGTCGTGTCGGCGTTCGCCACTGCCGTCACGGTCGCGCTGAGCTCCCTTGTGGTGGTCTACTTTCTGCTGAGCATTCGCCGGCTGCACAAGCTATACACGGACACCTTCGTACCGTTCTGGCGTGTGAAGACCGTCGTGGACGGTCCGACCGGAGAGGACTCCAGCCGGGCAACTAAGGCAGACGCATCTGACATAGATGCTCGGCGCAACGGCTGACCACCTGCTGGTGCCCCTGGAGGGACTCGAACCCCCAACCGTTTCCTTAGGACGGAACTGCTCTTCCATTGAGCTACAGAGGCTGGCCCGACCACTCTAGCGGCGGAAGCCCTGCAGGAACGCGTGCAGTTCATCCACGAACAGGTCGGGCTGCTCGAACGGCGCGAAGTGCCCACCGCGGTCGAGTTCGTGGTGGAACACGAGGTTCGTGGTGCGCTCGAGCCACTCGCGCGGCGCCCGCACGATGTCGCCGGGGAAGATCGAGAACCCGGACGGCACCTCGACCCGTCGTTCCAGCTGCTCCGCCGGGATCGCCGCGTTCGCGTGGTACATCCGCATCGCCGACCCGATCGTGGCGGTGGCCCAGTACTCGGTCAGCAGCGCCAGGACCTCGTCGCGCGTGTAGACCGACCACAGGTCCCCGCCGCAGTCGCTCCACGCCCGGAGCTTCTCGACGATCCAGGCCGCGAGACCCGCGGGTGAGTCGTTCAGCCCGACGGCCGCGGTCTGCGGCTTCGTCCGGTGCAGCATCGCGTAGGCGCCCTCGGCGGTGCGCCACCGATCGGTCGCGGCGACGAACTCCCGCTCGGCGGCGGACAACGTCGACGCATCCAGCCCCGGCCAGGCGAGCCCGCCGTCGATGCGGTGCACGGCGACGACCCGGTCGGGGTGGTCGAGCGCCAGGTAGCGGGCGACGTGTGTTCCGATGTCGCCACCGGACACCGCGAACCGCTCGTACCCGAGGTCCGTCATCAGCGTCGCCCACATGCCGGCCACCTGCCGGGCGTCGAGCACCTGGGGCGGCGCATCCGAGAATCCGTAGCCGGGCATGTCCGGCACGACGACGTCGTACCCGGCGGCGACGAGCATCGGCAGCACCTTGCGGTACCGCCAGCCGGAGTCCGGCCAGCCGTGCGCGAGCAGGACCGGCAGGGCGTCGGGCTGCGGAGCACGGGCGTGCAGGACGTGGATGCCGATGCCGTCGACGACGACGCGGCGCGAGGGCAGCGCGGCGAGCTCGGCGCGGTGCGCGTCGAAGTCGAACCCGTCGGCCCAGTACTCGACGAGCGGGCGCAGGACGTCGAGGTCCACGCCGAGCGACCAGCCGACCCCGGCGGGTGCGTCCGGCCAGCGCGTGGCGCGCAGCCGCGCGCGCAGGTCGTCGATGGTCGCGTCGTCGATGTGCGGTGTCTCGCCCATGCGGCCGACGCTACTCAGCGCCACCGACGCAGATCGGCGAGCGCGGACTGGAGCCGCTCCCCTGGCGGACCGACTGCATGTCCGCACAGGCCGTGACGAGCCTCCCGGCGGCGTTCACCTGGCGGACACCCGCGCATCCTCTGCCCGCAACGGGGTGCGTCGACGCTGGTCGGACCGCGCCGGTCCCGGCGCGACGGCACGTACCCAGGAGTCCCATGATCTCGCTCGTCTGCCTCGACATGGCAGGAACCACCGTCGACGACGGCGGCGTCGTCCTCGACGCCTTCCGCACCGCGCTCACCGACGTCGGCCTCGAGCGCGGGAGCACTGAGCACGACCGCGCCGTGCAGTACGCGGTCGACACCATGGGCCAGTCGAAGATCGCCGTGTTCACGGCGCTGTTCGACGGTGACGGTGTCCGCGCCGAGGCCGCGAACACCGCCTTCGAGCGCGCCTACGCACGAACCCTGGACCGCGGCGTGCGGCCGGTGGACGGGGCCGTCGAGACGCTCGTCGCCCTCCGCGCAGCGGGGCGACGGATCGCGCTGACCACCGGTTTCTCGCCGGCGACGCGCGACGCGGTGCTCGACCTGCTCGGCTGGCGGCCGCTGGTCGACCTCACGCTCTCGCCCGCCGACGCCGGACGCGGGCGCCCGTACCCGGACATGGTGCTCACCGCCGTGCTCCGGACCGGCACGGACGACGTCCGTGACGTGGCAGTCGTCGGGGACACCGTCGCCGACCTGCTCACGGGACACCGCGCCGGCGCCTCCGTCGTGGCGGGCGTGCGGACCGGCACGCATCAGGACGCCGACTTCGCGACCGTCCAGCACACCCACGTCCTCGACTCGGTCGCCGAGCTGCCGTCGGTGCTCGCCGAGGTCGACGACGCCGCCGCCAGGGCGTGACGACCGCGTGACGACCTCACCGGTGCCGGAGGCCGCCGGGGTCGCACCGTTCGCCGGCGTGGTGGCATGCTCCGCGACTGACGGTCTCCCTCAGCCGAGGACCGTCGGCGCGATGCCGAGGCCGGTCGTCATGCCGATGCCCGTGGTGACCGTCACGACGTCGACCCCGGGGACCGGTCGGTCGATGAGGAACTCCCGCCCCGGGGCCGAGGCGTAGACGCCCTGCCACCGGTCGACGACGGAGACCGGCGCACCGAACAGCCGCTCGGTCTCGGTGACGAGCAGCCGGAAGCCGTCCTCGTCCTGGAACGGCGGCGCATCGACCCCGCGCTCGTGGGTGTCCCCGACGATGACGCTGCCGTCCGCCGGCGACGTGTACATCTGGTTGAGGTCCCAGCGGATCCCCTCGGGCAGGTCGGCGGCGAGCCGGTCCCGCAGGGCACCCGCTCCGGGCATCGCGGCGAACCCCGAGTAGCGCAGCAGCGACCACCCGGTCAGCAGCGGTGTGGCGAGCGGGAAGGCGAGCGGGATCGTCGCACGCAGCATGTGGAGCCGGCAGCGGACCAGGCCGATCGACTCGGCGAGCGCCGGGAAGAGCTGGTCGAGGTCGTGGTTGGTGCAGACGACGATCCGGGTCCCCTCCACGATGCCGCGACCGGTGCGGACGGCGCCGGTGGTGACCTCGAGCACGGGGGTGCGCCAGTGGAAGGTGACCCCCTGCCCGGCGAGCCAGCGCGCGATCGCGGGTGCCGCCTCCCGGGGGTCGACCTGCAGGTCGTGCGCGAGGTGCGCGCCGCCGAGGGCCGAGCCGGGGTCGACCGGCACCGCCGCTGTGATCTCGGCCGCGTCGGCCAGCCGCAGGTCCGCGCCGGAGTCGCGGTACTCCTCGAGCACCGCCAGCTCCTCGGGACGACGGGCGACGACGTGGGCACCGCGTTCGCGGGCCGTGAACCCGGCGAGCTGCGCGAGTGCGAGCCAGCGGCGGCGTGCTTCCTGGGCGTACCCGGCTGCGTCGCCGGTCTGCGGGGTGACGCAGGCGTGACCGAAGTTCCGGACGCTCGCCCCCACGACCGCGCCTGCACGATCGACCACCGCGACCCGGGCGCCCTGCAGGAGCGCCTCGTAGGCCATGCCGAGCCCGACGATGCCCGCGCCGACCACGACGACGTCGTACCGTTCGGTCAGCGGCTGGTGGTCCGTCTCGGTGTCGAGTGCGGTGCGTGCGGAGCGGGGCATGAAGACCTTTCGGGCGGCGCGGAGTGCCGGTCCGGTGCGGATGCCGCAACTGTCGCAGGTCAGCGGTGGGCCGGGGTTCCGTCCCGGTGCACGCGGCGTGGACGGCGCGTGAACTCGGCGGGCACCTGCCCGGACAGGCGAGGACGCCCGCGGCGGTGCCGGGAGTCGCGGTGCGACCGTCGGACTGGAGGCCCGTGGCGGCGTCGCCACGGGCCTCCAGTCCGTCTCCTGGTGCGGACCGACGGCCGCTACGCGGCCACGAGGTACTCGTCCCACTCCGCCTGCGGACGTTCGATGCCGCGCACGACCCACGAGGACCCGTGCGGCACCTTCGGCGGGAACCGGAGGCGCCACCCCATCTCCTGCGGGGTGCGGTCGCCCTTGGTGTTGTTGCAGGCCAGGCAGCAGGCGACGAGGTTCTCCCACGAGTCCTGCCCACCGCGCGACCGCGGCTGCACGTGGTCGATGGTGGTGGCGTGCCGGCCGCAGTAGGCACAGTGGTTGCCGTCTCGACGCAGCACACCGCGACGGGACACCGGCACGAGCCTGGAGTGCGGGATGCGCACGTAGCGGGTGAGGATGATGACGGACGGACGGTCGTAGCTCGACGTCGACCCGGTCACCGGGTGTTCGACGTCGGCGGCGACGATGGCGGCCTTCTGGTTCATGACCAGCACGAGGGCTCGTCGGAACGAGATCACCGCGAGGGGCTCGTAACCGGCGTTGAGGACGAGAGTGCGCATGGGTTCCCTTCCGACGTGCCTGGACGGCTTCCAGGCGCTGCGGGTGCGTCGGACCGACGACGCGAACGGGTGAGGACGACCTGTTCACACCCCTGGAACCACGAAGAGCACCACCCGGATGGGCAGTGCTCTCGTCATGCAGGGGCGTGCTCGTGCACGCAGGCTGTGCTCGACCATATGTCGACGCGCGCGCGCCGACCCATGGTGCGGGTCGTGCGGAACATCGACATGAGGGTCTCCTGTTCGCGCCGGTGCGGACCGGTGCAGCGTCAGGTTAACCCAGAAACCGGCCCGGCACGAGGGTGTGCGGGCCGGTTCTGGAGAAGTTCACACTCCCCCGGGGCAGTGTTCGCTAGATGCCGAAACGGACGATGTGGTAGTCGCTGGTCCAGATCGGACGGATCTGCACGGTGCCGCCGGGCTTCGGGGCGTCCATGATCATGCCGTTCCCCATGTAGAAGCCGTCGTGGGCTTCGTTGTTGAAGATGACGACGTCACCGGGCTGCGCCTCGGACTCGGGGATCGTGGTGCCGGCCTGGTCCTGCAGCGGCACGGAGTGCGCGAGGTTGATGCCGTACTGGGCGTACACGAACATGATGAAGCCCGAGCAGTCGAAGCCCGACGGGTCCGCGCCACCGAAGACGTACGGGGTGCCGATGTACTGCTTGCCGGTGGCGACCACGGCCGGCAGCGAGAACGGGGTGTCTGCGGCGGACGAGCTGGCCGCGTACTCGGCGGCGGTGGGCCCGGTGTACGAGGAGTACTGCTTCGCGGTCGCGGCACGGGCGCTCTGGGTCTGCTCGGCCTGCTCGGCGGCTTCCTTCGCCGCGGCGGCCTGGTCGGCGGCGGCCTGCTTCGCGGCCTTCTCGGCGTCGAGCGTCGCGGTGGACGTCGCGCCGAAGCCGTCACGGCTCGTGTCGGCGAGCGCCACGGCGTCGGAGACCGACAGTTCCTGGCTCTGCGTGGCCCGGACCTGACGCTGGGCGTCGGCGGCGGCGGTCGAGTTGCTCGAGGTCGTCGCCGCGAAGGCCGGGGCGACCGCGACCGTGCCGAACATGCCGGCGGCCACGGTGAGGACGACCGGCGCGAGGAACTTGCGCTTGCGCGACGAGGAGCTGGCCTTCGCGGTGCTCGCGGCTGCCGCGGCCTGCGCGGCACGACGACCACCGGGCAGCGGGGCGGAGCGCACCGGCACGACCTTGCGGACCGGGCGGCCCTCGGTCTCGCGCACGGCCCGCCGGGTGAGCGGGGCGGTGGTGGCGTTCTCGGTGTTCGTCGGGTTCGCGGGCGTCTGGTCGTCCGCGGCGGTACCGGTCTGCGTCAAGAGGTGTGTCTCCAACGTCTCGTCATCACGCCGCCGTGGGTGTCCGGCGGTGTGCAACCCCATCCGTTCGTCATCGTTTCCGATCGAGGCAGGAGACGGGTTCGAGACGTCCTGCCACGGGTCTCCGGCTCAGGGGCAGCGCGGCGACTCGGACGAGTGTACGGAAGCGTCGTTACCGAGTCGAGACCAAACGCCCCGCAGGTAACGAAACGGTAAAGACTCTCAGGAACGACCAGGAACGGTCAGCCGCGTTCGATGTAGACGTGCTGGGCGACCTCGATCGGCAGCTCGATGCCCGAGTCCTCACCCTCGACGCGGACCGCGACGTAGGCGCCAGCACGCTGCACGCTCGCCACGCGCCCGGGCATGACGCCGGCGGTGCGGAGCTGGTGCAGGAGTTCCGGTTCGAACTGCACGGGCTCGCCCAGGCGTCGGACGACCCCGGTCGTGACGGCGTCGGTGCCCTCGGTCGCGGCGACGATGTTCTGGACGCCGTCGAGGAACCCGGCGGCCGCGGGGCCACCGATCTCGGCCAGTCCGGGGATCGGGTTGCCGTACGGCGACTCCGTCGGGTTGCCGAGCATCTCGAGCAGGCGGACCTCGACCTGCTCGCTCATGACGTGCTCCCACCGGCAGGCCTCGTCGTGCACGAAGGCCCAGTCGAGTCCGATGACGTCGGCCAGCAGGCGTTCGGCCAGACGGTGCTTGCGCATCACGTGCGTGGCGCGGGAACGACCCTCGTCGGTGAGCTCCAGGTGCCGGTCGCCGGAGACGACGACCAGGCCGTCGCGCTCCATGCGGGCGATGGTCTGCGAGACCGTCGGGCCCGAGTGTCCGAGGCGCTCGGAGATGCGCGCGCGCAGCGGCACGATCGCCTCTTCCTCGAGGTCGAGGATGGTGCGAAGGTACATCTCCGTGGTGTCGACGAGATCGGTCACGGTCCGCCTCTCATGTCTGGGCCCAGCGCCGACCACACTACTTGTTCGCACCGACGAACACCGACCGGCGCCCGGGTGCACGTGAGAAAGGGTCATCCGACGCGGTGGACAGGTGGGCCGAACCCTCCCCGTCCGGCCGGTACACGGGCTCGGGCGGGCGGATCGTCGTCGGTAGGATCGGTGCATGGCAGACATCGTCATCCCGGCCGAACTCCTCCCCACCGACGGTCGCTTCGGCTGCGGTCCGTCGAAGATCCGCGGCGCCCAGCTCGAGTCCCTCGTGACGCGCGGCGCCACGATCCTCGGCACCTCGCACCGCCAGAAGCCCGTGAAGGACCTGGTCGGCAGCGTCCGCTCCGGCCTCGCAGACCTGTTCCAGTTCCCCGAGGGCTACGAGGTCGTCCTCGGCAACGGCGGCTCGACCGCGTTCTGGGACGCCGCCGCCTTCGGCCTCATCGAGCGCCGTGCCGAGAACCTGTCCTTCGGCGAGTTCGGGTCGAAGTTCGCCAAGGCCGCAGCGGCCCCGTGGCTCGAGGCGCCGCACGTCGTCGAGGCGCCGGGTGGCTCCCTCGCCGCACTCGAGCCGGTGGAGGGCGTGGACGTCTACGCCTACCCGCACAACGAGACCTCGACGGGCGTCATGGCCCCGGTCGTCCGCGCGACCGGTGACGCCGGCGCCCTCACCGTCGTCGACGCGACCAGCGCCGCCGGTGGTGCCCTGTTCGACGTCAGCGCCACCGACGTCTACTACTTCGCCCCGCAGAAGAACTTCGCCTCGGACGGCGGGCTCTGGCTCGCGCTGCTCTCCCCCGCCGCGATCGAGCGGATCGAGCGGATCGCCGCCTCCGACCGGTACATCCCGGAGTTCCTGTCGCTCAAGAACGCCGTCGACAACTCGCGCCTGAACCAGACCCTGAACACCCCGGCCATCTCCACGCTGCTGCTCCTGGACGAGCAGGTGCGGTGGATGAACGAGTCCGGCGGCCTGGCGTGGGCGGACCTCCGCACGAAGACCTCGTCGTCGACGATCTACGACTGGGCCGAGGCCAGCGACTCCGCGACCCCGTTCGTCTCCGACGCCGCCGCTCGGTCCCAGGTCGTCGCCACGATCGACCTCGACGACTCGATCGACGCCAAGGCCGTGGCCGCGACCCTTCGTGCGAACGGCATCGTCGACACCGAGCCGTACCGGAAGCTCGGCCGCAACCAGCTGCGCGTCGCGACGTTCACCGCGATCGACCCGGACGACGTCGCGAAGCTCGTGCGCGCGATCGACTTCACGATCGACGCCCTGCGCTGACGTCGGGATACCCACCGGAACGAAGACGGGCCCGGCACCACCCGATCGGTGGTGCCGGGCCCGTTCGTCGGTCCGGGTCAGGCGCGGTGGAAGCCCGGATCGGCCTCGCCGGCGTCGAGCTGGTCGACCTCGAGATCGGCGTCGGGCTCGAACGGCTGCACGCGGCGGGCACGGCGGCGACGGGGCGGCTGCGGGGCCTCGTCGCCGGCGGCCGAGGCGGCGGAGGTGTCAGTGTCGCTGTCGCTCACATCGGCGAGCGCATCGACGTCCACGCGCTCGATGTCGTCGTCGTCCGACTCGTCGAGGTCGTCCTCGTCGGCGTCGAACTCGTCGTCATCGTCGTCGTCCGACTCGTCGTCGTCCTCGTCGTCATCCGAGTCGTCGTAGTCGTCGTCCTCGTCCGAGTCCTCGTCCGAGTCCTCGTCGTCGTCCTCATCCGACTCGTCGTCGTAGTCCTCGTCGTCCGAGTCCTCGTCCGACGCGTCCTCGCCCTCGTGCTCCTGCGCGGCCCGGTACTCGGCCAGTCGCTCGGACCACGGCACCCACTCGGGCGCGACGAGCGAGCCGTCGCCGGGCATCAGCTCGACCTCGAGCACGGTGGGTTCGTCGTCGCCGATCTTCGCAACGCTGACGGTCCAGCGCCACCCGGGGTACCCGGGCAGGCGGTTGGCGAACAGGACGGACACGACGCCGTCCCCTTCGTCCACGGTGCCGACGGGTGCGCCGACGGTCGACTCGGGGGTGACCTCGAGCAACGCCTCGCGCGCCAGGTCGGTGTAGTTGATGGACGCTGCGTCGACGGACGCTACGTCGGTGGACGCTGCGTCGGGAGCCGTCTCGGCCCCTGCTGTCTCGGACTCGGTCATGGGGTCACGCCTCCAACTGGTCTGCGACGTGCCGCAGGATGGCGGCGATGCGATCGCCGTTCTTCGGGTAGCGGCCGTGGCGGAGGTCTCCGCTGATCCGGTCGAGTTCCTTCACCAGGTCCTCGACGATCACGGCCATGTCGTCCGCGGAGCGACGGGTCATCCGCGACAGCGACGGCTGGGGCTCGAGCAGCCGCACGGACAACGCCTGCGACCCCTTCTTGCCCTGGACGACGCCGTACTCGAGCCGCGTGCCGGCCTTGACGGTCACGACGCCGTCGGGCAGCGAGGACGCGTGCAGGAACACCTGGTCGCCGTCGTCTCCGGTGATGAAGCCGAAGCCCTTGTCGTCGTCGTAGAACTTGACCTTGCCGGTGGGCATGCGTGGACTCCTCGAGGTCGTGGTACGGCCGTGGTGCGTCGGATATCCTGGGTCGATGGCCAAGCCGACCCGATCAACCGGGAACCCGCAGGACTCCGCAGAACCCCCGGTGACGTTCAATCGTACCGAACGCGCTCTGGCGTTCATGATCGGTGGGATCATCATCCTCGGCCTGCTCTGCTTCGTCGCGATGATCATCATGTGGCTCACCGCTCCCAGCGCCCAGGGTGCGATGCCGTGGCCGGTGGTCATGGCGATCCCGCTCTACGGCTTCCCGATCGCCATGGTGCTGGTCTTCACGCTCCTCGGCATCACCTGGACACGTCGCGCACGAGCGAACCGGACGGCTCGCTGACGTCCGCCCCGGACGCTGGCACCGGACGATGACGACCACCGCCGACCTCGCCGCCCGACTCCGGGCGATGCCGGACGATGCGCTCGAGCGCCTCGTCGCGGCGAGGCGACTCCCCACCGCTGCACTCGCCGAGACCGGCCCGCAGCGCATCACCGACTTCTTCGACCTCGCCGAGGCGCTCCGCGGCGACGACGCCGTGGACGCCGCCGTCGAGCACCTGCCGCGCGCGACGATCCTGGCGCTGCGCGACGGCGGCGCCGTCGACGCGCTCGGCCCCGCGATCGAGCTCGGACTCGCCGACGAGGACGGCGCGGTCGACGACGCGGTCGCCGCGCGCGTGGCCGCCCACCCCGACCTCACCTCACTCGACGAGCAGCCTGGAGGCCCGGAGCAGGTCCGCCCCGCTGCTCCCGCCCTCGACGCCGCGGCACTCGAGCGTGCGCGCACCACCGGCGCGGAGCAGGCGTTCGCGACGATGACGGTGCTCGCCGAGCTGCTGCGGGCGGTCGACGCCGGCGCGGTCCGCGAACTCGTCAAGGGCGGGATCGGCATGCCGCTCGCCCGCACCCTGGCCGAGCGCATCGGCACCGATGCCGAGCTCGTCGCCGGTCGCCTGGCGCTGCTCGACGGCATCGGGTTCGCCGACCCCGACACCGGACGCTGGATCGTCACCGATCCCGGGCACGCGTGGTTGCTCGCGAGCTGGCCGGAACGCTGGGTGTCGCTGGTGGCCGCGTGGTCGGACACGCTCCCGCCCGCCGTGCACCAGGTGCTCGAGCTGGCCGACGGGGACCTGCGCGACCTCGTGCCGCTCGGGCGCTGGGCGTACCCGGCGGGGTCCCGCTGGCTCGACGCCCTGCTGCTCGACGTCGCCGGCACCGCGGCGTCGCTCGGCCTGGCGGTCGACGGCATCGTGACGAGCACGGGTCGGGCACTCCTCGACGGCGACGCCGAGCAGGCCGCCGACGACCTGCCGGGCACCGTCGAGCGGGTCTACCTGCAGCACGACCTCACCGTCATCGCACCGGGGCCGCTCGCGCCGGTGGACGACGACGCCCTGCGCACCGTCGCCGTGCTCGAGGCACCGGGCCTCGCGGCGCGCTACCGCATCTCCGAGGACACCCTGCGCGCGGCGTTCCGGGCCGGACACTCCCGCGACGACCTGCTGTCCCTGCTCGGACGACTGTCGGCGACCGGGATCCCGCAGCCCCTCGCCTACCTGATCGACCAGGTGGCCGGACGCGACGGCAGCATCGTCGTCGACCGGGGGCCGGGCGGCGTCGGGACCGAGGTCCGCGGCACCGCCGACCAGCTCGACCTCGTCGGGGTGGACGCCGAGCTCCGACAGCTGGCGTGGGAGCGGCCCGACCTGACGACGCTGACCACGCGCTACCCGCCGCACGTCGTGCACACCGCGCTCGAGGACCAGCGCTACCCGGCCGTCCTGACGACCGCAGCCCGCCCCGAGGCGCACCACGGGCCTCCCGGCCGGCGCAGCCCCACCGGACGCTCGCCGGAGCAGTCGGCGCACGCACTCGTCGAACGGCTCCGCCTGACGACGCAGCGCGGCGACGCGGAGCCGGAGCAGGAGTGGCTCGGTCGGCAGATCGACCTGGCCGTGCGCGGACGCACGCCGATCCGTGTGACCGTCCGGATGCCGGACGGCTCGGAGCGGCCGTTCTCGATCGTGCCGACCTCGGTCGCGGCCGGACGCGTCCGCGGGCGGGACACGGCCGTCGACGTCGAGCGCACCCTGCCGCTGTCACTCGTCGTGTCGGTCGAGAGCGACGCCTGAGCCGCGCGGTCACCCGCACGCAGGTGCCGACGGCTAGGCTGGCAGGTCATGAACGGACCGCTGATCGTGCAGAGCGACCGCACCGTGCTCCTCGAGGTCGCGCACCCCGATGCCGAGGACGCACGCCACGAGCTCGCGGCCTTCGCCGAGCTCGAACGCGCTCCCGAGCACGTGCACACCTACCGGATCACCCGCCTCGGACTCTGGAACGCGCGCGCCGCGGGCCACGACGCCGAGGCGATGATCGACACCCTGGAACGCTTCGCGAAGTTCCCCGTGCCGCAGAGCGTCACGGTCGACATCCGCGACACGGTCTCGCGCTACGGCCGGCTCGTGATCCGTCGCGAGGAACGGCCCGACGCGCCCGTGATCGCGAACTCCCCGACCGAGGAACTCGAGCGCCTGCCGCTCCTGCTCCTCACCGCCGAGGACCCGTCGGTGCTGGCCGAGGTCATCCGGTCCAAGCGCATCAAGCCGTTGCTCGGTGACATGCGGTCCTCGACCGAGGTCGAACTGCAGCCGTGGGCGCGGGGGCAGATCAAGCAGGAGCTCGTGAAGCTCGGCTGGCCGGCGGAGGACCTGGCGGGCTACACCCCGGGCCAGCCGCACCCGATCGACCTGGACACCACCGAGTGGCACATGCGGCCGTACCAGGAGCAGGCGGTCGACACGTTCTTCGCCCAGGGCTCCGGCGTCGTCGTGCTGCCCTGTGGTGCGGGCAAGACGCTCGTCGGCGCGGGCGCGATGGCGACCGTCAAGGCGACCACGCTCATCCTCGTGACGAACACCGTCTCCGCGCGGCAGTGGCGCACCGAGCTCCTCAAGCGCACGACCCTGACGCCGGAGGACATCGGCGAGTACTCGGGCAGCGTCAAGGAGATCCGGCCGGTCACGATCGCGACCTACCAGATCCTCACCGCCCGCCGGAAGGGCGAGTACACGCACCTGTCGCTCCTCGACGCCCTCGACTGGGGACTCATCGTCTACGACGAGGTGCACCTGCTGCCCGCGCCGGTGTTCAAGCTGACCGCCGACCTGCAGGCGCGCCGACGCCTGGGCCTCACCGCGACGCTCGTGCGCGAGGACGGCCGCGAGGGCGACGTCTTCTCGCTCATCGGGCCGAAGCGGTACGACGCCCCGTGGAAGGAGATCGAGGCGCAGGGCTACATCTCGCCGGCCTCCTGCTACGAGGTCCGCATCGACCTGCCGCACCAGGACCGCCTGGAGTACGCGGCGTCGAGCGACGACGAGCGCTACCGGCTCGCCGCGACGTCCCCGGCCAAGACCCCCGTGGTGCGGGAACTCATCGAGAAGCACCGCGGTGAGCAGATCCTGGTGATCGGGCAGTACATCGACCAGCTCGACGAACTGGCCGCGTCGCTCGACGCCGCGGAGATCACGGGGGCGACCCCGGTCGACGAACGGGAGCGGCTGTACGACGCGTTCCGGTCCGGCGAGGTCGACGTGCTCGTCGTCTCGAAGGTCGCGAACTTCTCGATCGACCTGCCCGATGCGACCGTCGCCATCCAGGTCTCCGGCTCGTTCGGGTCCCGGCAGGAAGAGGCGCAGCGGCTCGGCCGGCTCCTCCGCCCGAACAAGGACGGCCTGCCCGCGTCGTTCTACACGCTCGTGGCCCGGGACACCGTCGACCAGGACTTCGCGCAGAACCGGCAGCGGTTCCTGGCGGAGCAGGGGTACTCGTACACGATCCTCGACGCCGACCAGGTCCAGACGCCCGTGGGCTGACGTACGAACCGCTCTCAGGAAACCCCGAGGGAACAGTCAGAAGATAAGACCATGAGCGATGGCCCCAAGATCCTGATCGTCGACGACGAGCCGAACATCCGCGACCTCCTGACGACCTCGTTGCGCTTCGCCGGCTTCGCCGTGCGTGCGGTGGGCAACGGAGCACAGGCGATCTCCGCCGTGCTGGAAGAAGAGCCGGACCTCATCATCCTCGACGTGATGCTGCCCGACATGAACGGCTTCGGCGTGACCAAGCGCCTGCGTTCCTCGGGCTACACCTCGCCGATCCTGTTCCTGACGGCGAAGGACGACACCGAGGACAAGATCACCGGCCTCACCGTCGGCGGCGACGACTACGTCACCAAGCCGTTCTCGCTCGACGAGATCGTCGCCCGCATCAAGGCCATCCTCCGTCGCACCATGAACGACGAGGAAGACGCGATCATCCGCGCCGGCGAGCTCACGATGGACCAGGACACGCACGAGGTCACGATCGGCGATGCCCAGATCGAGCTCTCGCCCACCGAGTTCAAGCTGCTCCGGTACCTCATGCTCAACCCGAACCGCGTGCTGTCGAAGGCGCAGATCCTCGACCACGTGTGGGAGTACGACTTCAACGGCGACGCCGGCATCGTCGAGAGCTACATCTCGTACCTGCGCCGCAAGCTCGACCAGTACTCCGCCGAGCCGATCATCCAGACCAAGCGCGGCTTCGGCTACATGCTGAAGGCGTCCAAGGCTTCGTAGGAGCAGGAGTCCCGCGGGGCTCGACTTCACGGCGGTCGTCCGGTTTCACCGGGCGGCCGCTGTCTATCGTTGGGGCAGCATGCACACGCGAATGAACCACTGGTGGGACGGGATCTCCCTGCGCACCAAGATCACCGGGATCACGGTGCTGCTCGTCGCGCTCGGATTGCTCGTCGCCGGACTCGGCACGATGACCGTGCTGTCCACCTACCTCATGCAGCAGCTCGACAACACGGTCAAGCAGACGACCGAACAGCTCGAGGGCCAGAACATCAGCGACGGCGAGCAGTACTGCAAGCTGTCCGTCGTGGTGTCGCAGAGCGCCTACGTCGCCGCGTACGATGCCGACGGCGACCGGATCTGCCAGACGAAGGCGTCGAGCCGGCCCGACGTCCGCGAAGCCACCCTGGTCGAAGCCTCGCAGGCGAACCAGCGCATCTCGCTCTACGACAGCCAGCACAACCACGAGTGGCGTGCGCAGATCATCCCGGCGTCGCTGCAGAACCAGTCCGACGGCACCACCGAGACCGGCTACGTGCTCATCGCGGTCTCCAGTGCCGGTACCGACGAGACGATCGGCAAGTTCACCGCGATCTTCCTCGGGTTCGGTGCCTCGGTCATCCTGCTCGGCGCCATGCTCACCCGGCTGCTCGTCACCGCGACCTTCGACCCGCTGCGCGACGTCGAGGACACTGCCGCACGGTTCGCCGCGGGTGACTTCAACCAGCGCCTCGAGGCCGACACCCCGAACACCGAGGTCGGCCGACTCAACCGCTCCCTCAACGTCATGCTCGAGCGGATCGACTCCGCGTTCGAGGACCGCGAGCGCACCATCGCCCAGATGCGCCGGTTCGTCGGGGACGCCTCGCACGAGCTCCGCACGCCGCTGGTGTCCCTGCGCGGGTACGCCGAGCTGTACCGGATGGGTGCCCTGCGCAAGGAAGAGGACGTCGCCCAGGCGATGGAGCGCATCGAGAAGGAAGCGCAGCGGATGGGCCTGCTCGTGCAGGACCTGCTGCAGCTCGCCCGCATCGACGAGTCGAAGCCCCTCGAGCTCGGCCCGGTCGACCTCGTCGCCATCGCCCGCGACTCGGCGCTCGACACGATGGCCTCCAACCCCGACCGCGAGATCCAGGTCCTCGTCGAGGACTCCCTGACCGGCGAGAGCGTGCCCCAGGCCGTCCGCCCGTCGGCGTCGTCGTCCATCGGCTCTCCGGACTCCGGCGAAGCACCGCCCGTGTCGCCCACCTCGGCGAACACCACCGGGCCGATCGCGTTCTCGCGCCAGACCATCGCGCGTCTGCGGGCCCGTCGGACCCGCGCCATGAACATCGACGCCGGTGCCGCACCGACCGACGAGACCACCCCGCTGCCCACGGTCGTGCTGCCGAAGCGGCCGCCGATCGTCCTGGCGGAAGAGAACAAGATCCGCCAGATCGTCACGAACCTGATGGGCAACGCCATGCGGTTCACGGCGAACGACGACCCGATCGAGATCGGCATCGGCGTGGACGACGAGCGCGGCATGGCACACCTCGACGTGATCGACCACGGTGAGGGCATCCCGCCGCAGCTGCGCGAGAAGATCTTCCAGCGCTTCTGGCGTGCGGACACCTCCCGCGCCCGGGACACCGGCGGTTCGGGCCTCGGGCTCGCCATCGTGTCCGGCATCGTCGCGGCGCACCACGGCTCCGTCGAGGTCTTCGACACCGAGGGCGGCGGCGCCACCTTCCGCGTCTGGCTCCCCCTGCTCCCCCGCGACTTCTCCGCCTGACCCGCGCGGGCCGTGCGGCCCGGGCGCTCGCGTCCCGCGGGCGTCCCGCGTCCCGCGTCCCGGGCGGTCACAACACCCCATCCGACGCCGCCGAGTGGTCACGATCTGTCGTCTGCGCGCCCGCTGACCGACAGTTCGTGACCGGCTGGCGCACAGCCGACGGCATGTCGTGACCGCCCGGCGAAGTGCTCTTCCGCGTGGCGATCACGGCCGTCACGCTGACCGCCGACGACTTCCGACCGCTCGGACCTCGAACGCCTGGCGGAGTCGCTCGAACAACACCGCGGGTCGGTGCGCGTCCGATGCGGTCGCGTGGATCACGAGCCAGTCGTTCACCACGAACCCGTTGTCCCGACGCTGATCGTGTCGGAAGGTATCGCGCTCCCGGTGGTGATCGCCGTCGTACTCCAACGCGATGCCGAACTCCGGCCACGCCATGTCGACGCGGCCGAGGAACCGCCCCGCAGCATCGTGCACGTCGACGTTCAGCTCCGGCTCGGGGAACCCCGCATCGACCACGGCCAGACGGAGCCAGGTCTCCTGCGGCGACTCCGCCCCGGCCCGGACGAGGTCCAGCGCGCGCCGAGCAGCGAGCGCGAAGCGCGTGCCGGGGCGGATCGACGCACGGAGGTCGTCCGCCGTCGCCAGCCCGGCTGGTCCGACGAGGTGGTCCCCGATCGCGACCAGCGCGTCACGTGCGAGCACGCCGGCGCACTCGAACCACATCTGCGCGGGGACACTGACCGGGAACCCGCGGTGTTCGACGGTCCTCGGCCGGTCCAGCCGGTGCGCGACCACGCCGGGCCGACGCATCCGGCTCCCGTCCCTCGCGGTCGAGACGTGCACCGGGCCGACCGAGCGCACCGACTGCGGCAGTGGCGCACCCCAGATCGCGGCGGCGGTCGTGTGGCTGAAGAACTGGTCGGGACGCATGACCAGGGCGACGGCGTCGATGAAGTCCACCGAGTCGCTCGGAGCACGCACACCGTGGACCGGGGCTGCCAGGTCGGTGCGTCGGAGCCGTTCCGGATCGATGCCGTGACCGACCGCATCGGCCACGCGGAAGGTGGTTCGGTCGAACGGGGCAGGGAGACGACGGGCAGCTGGCATGCCGTCATGGTCGTTGCAGGGCACGCGAGCCGGCCACGCGCACTCGGGACCTGTGGAGAACGAGGTGAGCCCGGCCTCCTGTGCGGGAGAGAAGACCCAGGACACGCGCAAGCCGCACGCGGGAGCCGGCCACGACTCCCCGCTCCTGCGCCGGCCAACGGTCACGATGTGTCGACGGGAACGGGCACAACCGACGGTTCGTGACCGCTCGGCGAACCTGAGCGGGGTGTTGTGACCTCCCGACCCCGACCCCGACCCCGCCCGCTCACCCCACCCCCGCGCACGCAGAAGGGCCCCACACGCGCAGCGTGCGGGGCCCTTCCGTCAGGCGGACTTAGAAGTCCATGCCACCCGTCGGGTCGCCAGCCGGAGCAGCAGGGGTGCGCTCGGGCTTCTCGGCGACGACGACCTCGGTGGTCAGGAACAGACCGGCGATCGACGCAGCGTTCTGCAGCGCCGAACGCGTGACCTTGGCGGGGTCGATGATGCCAGCAGCGATCAGGTCGACGTACTCGCCGGTCGCGGCGTTGAGGCCCCAACCCGACTCGAGCTCGCGGACCTTGGCGGCGACGACACCCGGCTCGAGACCGGCGTTCAGCGCGATCTGCTTGAGCGGCGCGTCGATGGCCACGCGGACGATGTTCGCACCGGTCGCCTCGTCACCCTCGAGCTCGAGGGCCTCGAGTGCGACGGCACCGGCCTGGATGAGGGCGACGCCACCACCGGCGACGATGCCCTCTTCGACGGCAGCCTTCGCGTTGCGGACGGCGTCCTCGATGCGGTGCTTGCGCTCCTTGAGCTCGACCTCGGTCGCGGCACCCGCCTTGATGACGGCGACGCCACCGGCGAGCTTCGCGAGGCGCTCCTGGAGCTTCTCACGGTCGTAGTCGGAGTCGGTCGCCTCGATCTCGGCACGGATCTGGCGGACACGGCCGGCGATCTGCTCGGCGTCGCCGGCACCCTCGACGATCGTGGTCTCGTCCTTGGTGATGACGACCTTGCGGGCACGACCGAGCAGGTCGAGCGTCGCGTTCTCGAGCTTGAGGCCGACCTCTTCCGAGATGACCTGGCCACCGGTGAGGATCGCGATGTCCTGCAGCATGGCCTTGCGGCGGTCGCCGAAGCCCGGAGCCTTGACGGCGACGGACTTGAAGATGCCACGGATCTTGTTCACGACGAGCGTGGCCAGGGCCTCGCCGTCGACGTCCTCGGCGATGATCAGGAGCTGCTTGCCCGCCTGGATCACCTTGTCGACGACCGGCAGGAGGTCCTTGATGTTCGAGATCTTCGAGTTGACGATCAGGATGTAGGCGTCCTCGAAGACGGCTTCCTGACGCTCGGGGTCGGTGACGAAGTACTGCGACAGGTAGCCCTTGTCGAAGCGCATGCCCTCGGTGAGCTCGAGCTCGGTGCCGAAGGTGTTCGACTCCTCGACGGTGACGACGCCTTCCTTGCCGACCTTGTCGATGGCCTCGGCGATGAGCGCGCCGATGGTCGGGTCAGCGGCCGAGATCGACGCGGTCGCGGCGATCTGGTCCTTGGTCTCGATGTCCTTCGCGTTGGCGAGGAGCTGGTCGGAGACGGCGGCGACGGCCTTCTCGATGCCGCGCTTGAGCGACACGGGGTCGGCACCGGCGGCGACGTTGCGCAGGCCTTCGCGGACGAGCGCCTGGGCGAGGACGGTCGCGGTGGTCGTACCGTCACCGGCGACGTCGTCGGTCTTCTTGGCGACCTCCTTGACGAGCTCCGCACCGATCTTCTCGTACGGGTCGTCGAGCTCGATCTCCTTGGCGATGGAGACACCGTCGTTCGTGATCGTGGGGGCGCCCCACTTCTTCTCGAGGACGACGTTGCGGCCGCGCGGGCCGAGCGTCACCTTCACGGCGTCGGCCAGCTGGTTCAGGCCGCGCTCGAGGCCACGGCGGGCCTCCTCGTCGAAAGCAATGATCTTAGCCATGTGGTTTTTCGTCCCTCCCGGACGTCGTCTTGGGGGTCGTGCTGGCACTCAGCGTGAGCGAGTGCCAACGCCGATTCTGGCACTCGCCGGGTGTGAGTGCAACACAGTCGGGAGGCTCGTGACGACTTCCCAGGACACGTCGCGTCCGGTGGACCCCGCACCACCGCCGCGGTCGCGCTCCCCGCGCCGGTCACCGTCCCCGCACACGACGAACGCGCCGCCCCTGACGGGACGGCGCGTTCTGGAAGTGGTGCCGCTCAGGCGGGGCGGACGGACTCTGCCTGCGGGCCCTTCGACCCGGTGCCGACGTCGAACACGACGGCCTGGCCCTCCTCGAGGACCTTGTAACCCGACATGTCGATGGCCGAGTAGTGCACGAACACGTCCTGGCCCCCTCCATCCACGGTGATGAAGCCGAAGCCCTTTTCAGCGTTGAACCACTTCACGGTTCCGTTGGCCATGATCTCTTGCTCCCTGGTACTGCAGTGCGGAACGACGTGATCGTCGTCTGCATGGGACTCTGACCGAACCCGTCCGATCAGGCAAGAGGTGTGACGTTGTTTCACGTCGATTCCGTCAGAAATCAACGTGCTCGAAACACGGCCGTCACACAATGCGCGGAAAACGCGGCGCGACGACCCGCAGAACGACCGATCAGCCGGTGTAGTCGGCGCCGAGGACGACGCTCACGTCGGCATTCGGGAACGCCGCCGACTGCTGCACGGCCGTGACGCCGAGCTGCTTCGCGATGCCCTGCGCGACCGCCGCCTGCGACGCCTGCTGGTAGTAGACGATCGTCGACGTGGAGCCCGTCGTGCCGGCGTCTCCGGTGGAGGCGACCTGCCAGCCGGCGCCGGTCAGCGCCGCGCTCGCCCGGCTGGCGAGGCCCGTGGTGGTCGTGCCGTTCAGGACGACGACGGTGGTGGTGCCCTGCTGCGCCGGCGTCGCGGCCGCAGCACTGCCCGACCCCGACCCTGCGGAGCCCGAACCGGCCGACGAGGACGCGGACGGCTTGGACGTCGCCGAGGGCTTCGCGGTGGCGGACGCCGATGTGGAGGCCGAGGGGGAATCCGAGCTGTTGAAGGAGTAGCTGCCGTTCAGCAGCGCGAGGACGAGCACCCCGATGCCGACGAGCACACCGGTGGCGAGCGCCGCCCAGGCGAAGGCGATCCAGCCACGGCCGCGACGCTGGGCACCGCGGTGCGCACCGACCCGCGGGCCGTCGGCGACGTCGTCGAACCGGTCTCGGGGGAATCTCGTGCTCATCGTTCCTCTTCACGTCCTTCGGGAGCCGCACCGGGCGCGACGAAGCTGCGCGTCGCCCGGGCGCTGGTGCGCGCGTGACGGAGCCGCTGCAGCCGGCTGACGAGCTGCGGGTCGTACGCGAGTGCCGCGGGCGAGTCGATCACGCGGTTCAGCACCTGGTAGTAGCGCGCCGCCGACATCTCGAACTCGACCCGGATCTCCGCTTCCTTCGTGCGGTCGTGCCGTGCCCGGTCCTGCTCGAACGTCAGCACGTGCTTCGCGAGCTCACTGAGCTGGTCAGCACCGAGCTGGTCAGCACGCAGCTCGTCAGCACTGAGCTCGTCGACGCTGCGTTCGTCGGTGGGGCTGGTCACTGCGGTTCCGATCACGGTCGGGTAACGGGTCTCGCACATCGTAGGGGTGGAGTCGATCCGGACCCTGGCACGGCGCTGGACTGTCGCGAACACCGGTCACAGGTTCGGCGCGCGGAACCAGCGCACACGCCGACCGAACGCATCCGAGACGGCCACCGCATCACCGTCGAGCGAGACCGTCGCGAACGAGTCCGGATCCGCCGCGTCGACGTCGTCGGGCAGCGTCGCCGCCACCCCGCGCAGGATCCCGGTGCGTTCGAGGGCGATCCAGTGCGCGCCGCGCGCACGGATCCGGTCGACGAACCGTTGCCGGTCCGCGCCCGGCACGTAGACCAGGGTCCCGGTGGTCAGGACGACCGGTTCGACGTCGTCCGGCAGGGCGTCCAGTGCACGGTCGAGGTCGCCGGGCAGCGCGCCCCGGATCCGGACTGGAGGCACGGTGAGCGTCGCGGACGCCGCCGCGCGCATCAGGGCGGTCCGGTCCGACGCCTCGGGCGGGACGGCCTCGACCAGCCGGTCGAACGCACCGGGGACCGACAGGTCGATCGGGTTCGGGTCGAGGGCCACCCGGGCGCCGACCCTGATCGGGACGGTCGCGGGTGTGGGGACGGCCCCGGATGCGTCGGCGACCAGCCGGACCGAGGGCTCGGCGACCGCCGTGTGCATCCGGAGGACCGCGGCCCCGGAGCCGACGCGGTAGTCCAGGGTCACCCGGTCCGGGATCGAGCACAGCCCGGCGGCGGCCCCGGCGTCGACCAGGCCGAGCGGACGCGCGGACCGTTCGGCGAGCGCGGCGAACAGCGGGACGACCGGTGCGAGCCGTTGCGGGTCGTTGGCCTGCACCGTGGCGGAGGCGAGGGCCGCGACCAGCGCGGGGCGGGCCTCCAGGCCGAGCGCGCGCAGCGCACCCGGGTCCGACGGGTCCGCGCCCAGCCGTCGCGCGACCGCGAAGAACAGTTCCGGCTGCCGCTGCTGCTCGGGGACCTCGGCGAGGAGCGCGACGAGGGAGTCGTCGAGCGACCGTGCCCAGGCCGCGTACGACGGGGAGACCGCCTGGATGCGGTCGGCGTACGCGTCGAACCGGGCGCGGGTGTCCATCAGCGTCCGGGCCGGTGCATGCCGACGTGGCGGATGCCGGCCTCGTCGTACGGCTCCCCGAACCGCACGAAGCCGTACCGCTCGTACAGGGCGGCGACGTACTCCTGGGCGTGCAGGACGAACGGGTCGTGTCCGTGTTCGTCGAGGACGGCGGCGACGAGCCGGCCGGCGATCCCTTGCCCACGGTGTCCGGGGTCGGTCGCGACCCGGCCGATCACCCACGCCGGGGGCGCCGCGCCGTCGGGGTGGACCTCGTCGGCCGCCGGGCGGATGAGCCGCAGGTACCCAACCGCATCGGTGTCCGTGCCGAACCACCAGTGCTCGGTGTCGGGCTCGCGGTCACGGCCGTCGAAGTCCTCGGCGGTGACCCGCTGCTCGAGCGCGAACACGCGGTTGCGCAGGACGACGATGCCGTACAGTTCGTCCGTCGTCAGACGGGTCCAGCGGGCGTGGTGCACGGAATGCTCGGACATCGTGGCGAGTTTAGTGAAGTGGTCGGGAGTGCCCGGAAGAACCCGGCCGGAAGCAGGAGGAACCAATGGCATACAACGTCGACAAGTCCGACGCCCAGTGGCGCGAGGAGCTCTCCCCGGACCAGTACGCCGTCCTCCGCCAGGCGGGGACCGAACGACCGTGGACCGGTGAACTCCTCGACGAGGAGCGCGCCGGCGTCTACACCTGTGCGGCCTGCAACGCGGAGCTGTTCAAGAGCGGCACGAAGTTCGACTCCGGCTGCGGCTGGCCGTCGTTCTACGAGTCGGTGAACCCGGACGCCGTGCAGCTCATCGAGGACAACTCCCTCGGCATGGCCCGCACCGAGGTCCGGTGCGCGAACTGCGGTTCGCACCTGGGCCACGTGTTCCCGGACGGGTTCGGCACCCCCACGGGTGACCGGTACTGCATGAACTCGATCTCGCTGAACTTCTCGGAGAAGTCGGGCGAGTGAGCCCCGGACGCCCTCACCGGTAAGATGAGCGGCGTCAGCCGGCATGGCGCAATTGGTAGCGCACCGTACTTGTAATACGGGGGTTGCGGGTTCAAGTCCCGCTGCCGGCCCTGGGAAGAGTATCCGGCCTGGTGGCGCATGGTGTAGCCATGCGCCACCAAACTGGTTCAGGGCGCTGCCGGCGGTGTCACAGCGCGGATCGTGGACGGGTCGAACCAGGTGAGCCCGGTGTTCGAATCGCTGTGCTCTCTGTGTTCGCCGACTTCGGTGCAGCGAATCCAGTACGAGTCGACCTGTGTGCTGCGGAAGTGATCCCACGAATGCGTTTCGGCCGTGCATGGCGTCCGATCCGGCTCGGCGCTCAGGGTCGGCTGCGAGAGGATGGCGCTGAGGTCGCCGTAGATGTCGGCGTTACGGCTAGACGGCGGCACCTCCAGGAGCGCGATCATTGCGCGCTCGATCAGAGACACGGGTACCTGCACGGTCGGCTCAGCCATCAGCGCACCCCAATCGACGCGACAGCGAGCGCGATCTGCCCGACGCCAGAGAGGATCAGGAAGGCTTCGCCAATCGCCAGCAGCAGGTAAGGGCCGTGAAGGCGCTTGCGCTTGCTCATCGGTCGGCCTCCTCGTGGTCGTGTCGGTTGTCGGGGTGCCCGCAGCAGTACGAACCAGGGCCACAGCATCCGCCGCGGCAGCAGATGGGGCCGTAGTCGTAGCCGCTCATCGGTCGGCTCCGTTCTGGAACAGGGCGAGGACGGCGTCGGCCTGCACCTCGTATCGGTTCTCACCCCAACGAGCGGTCTGGTCTGCACGCTGCATCACCTCTGCGATCTGCTCGCGCGTCGGCGGGTGATCTTCTGCCGCATCGAACCCGGGGCACCAGTAGCCGGTACCGGGCTGACCCTCATGCGCCGCCCATTCATGCCCGTCGTGCTGCGCGGTGGACAGGCAGTGCTCGGTCGGCACCGGGCGCTCGATGCGGACCAGATAGTCGGGTTCGAACTCTCGCCCCTTACGGAAGGCGAGAAGGTCACCGTCCTGTGCGTAATTGATGTGCGGGTCGTCGCCCTTGTCCCTGTCCGCAACAACGCGGTACTGCTGTGTCTCAGTCATGGGCAGACCATACCCCCATACGGTGGTATCGCGCCACCATATGGTGTCAGGTGTCACCGGTCGGCTAGAACATCCTCCCTGCGCAACTGCACACGGCACGCCTGCAAGATGAGCTCGGCAACGCTAGGGTCTTCGGGTTCGGTGAGTGAGCATCCGTGGTTAATGGCTGCTTCCCCTACGGCGCGGGCCAGATCCCGCGCCGAGGGTCTGTCGTGGGTCATGGTGCGCTCCTGATCCTCGTTGATCTGTGGTTGGGCGTCGAACCTACGTTCGACCACCGACGTCAACAAGACGTGTACCTCTCAGCTTTGATGTTGAGCGGCGTGTTGTCCCTTGTATGGGGGACGCAACCTGTCGGGATGTCCAGAATCCGCGAAACAGGAAACGCCCCCACCTGGGTAGGTGGGGGCGTCCGTGCACCAGGTGATTCAGCCGCCCCGATGTTGGGGGTCTTGGTGCGTCGGCATCGTATCGGGTGCGCGGGTGCTGGCGGGCAGGCTGTCTGGAACTGTCACCGCCCACCCGTACGCTCGCCCCATGCCCGACTATCAGTGGTCGCCGCCTGAGCATCCGGATCCGCCCGAGGATCAGCCGTACGGGGTTGCTGGCGTGGAGTGGTCGGATCGTGTGGACCATGCTCCCGTGTGGGCGCGTGTTGAGTTCTCGCGTACCGGCTGGCAGCGGCTACCCGGGTTCGTGGACGCAGCAACCGACGAGCTCGTGTACGTGCAGTTCGTCTTCATGGGTTTCGCGCATCGGTTGTGGCTCGAGCGTGACCGTGTGACCGTCCGGCAACTACGACGAAGGCCGAAATGACTTAGTATCACCATCATGAACCGGGGGAACATGCGACGCCGCACCACTGGCCTGATCGCAGCAGCAGCACTCGTCGTAGCCGCATGCGGTATCGGGGGCTTCTTCGGGTACCGCGCGATCGCAGCACACCAGGCCACTGAAGCTGGTTGCGCACGCGTCGACCAGTGGAAGTCGGACATGTCGCCGTACCTGGAAGTCGGCAAGGGTGAGCGAACAACGTTCATCCTCGGCGACTCCTACTCGGCTGGAGACGACCTCACCGACCGCAAAGACGGATGGGTGTATAAGTACGCAGCCCAGACCGGCGACCGGGTTCTCGTCAACAGCATCGGTTACACCGGCTACATCGCAGGCGGGTACTGCGGACACGACCAGTTCGGCACACGTGTTGGCGCAGTGGTGGCGTCGCAACCCGTGCGGATCATCGTGCAAGGTGGGTTGAACGACGTCGGCTCCGACAGCGAAGACGTGGCAGACGCTGCATCAGAACTGATTGATGAGCTCGACGGCTACGCTCAGGTGATCCTTGTCGGTCCGCCCCATGCCCCTCAACGGGCTTCCGGAGAGCAAGCGATCGACCGCGCGCTCAGCGGCGTCGCAGCAGACAAGGACATCCAGTATGTGTCCACCTACGGGTGGAAACTCGACTACAACCCGGCAGGGCTGCATCTGACCAAACGCGGACACGCCGACTTCGCTACAAACGTCGCTGCCGCTACCTCCTGAGACAAGGAAGCACCCCGGCGCAACCAGAAGGTCACGCCGGGGTCGTTTGCTCACTTGATGTATGCAGCCTTCAGGGCAGTAGCTGTCGCAGTTACGTTCGCATCCGAAAGGGCCGAGTCGTTGTAGATAAGGTCAAGAACCTGGAACCCAGCGCCGCCACCAACCTGCACCTGCCCGCTCGAGGTCGCTGTGGTGCCAGTGCCCACCTTCACGCCGTCAACCCACACTGCCGACGTAGCCCCGTTGATCACGACAGTGAACACATGCGCGGCGGTGTCCGCGGTAAAAGTAGATGCGATGGCGGAACTGTTCGTTGTCGAGAACGTTCCCACCTTTGTGCCGTTCACGCGGAGCAGCACGCCGAAGCTGCTTAGGAACAGCTTCCCGTTGGCATCCGTCGCATCGGTGAGGCGTCCAACCGCGGTCACTGTTGCAACTGTCGGCGTGGCCGCGAGGGTGCCTCCGATGCGGAGTGTGCCGTCCGTGGCAAGAGCGTTGCGGGTGAATGCGGCATCCTTGACGCCGACAGGCTGGAACGATGCGGTGCCCTGCGTGAGTGCCACAGCCCCGACGATGGGCATGACGGATGAGACAGCCTGCCCGTCCGCACGGCCGCTGAGGTCCCAACGGTTCGTCGCCGCGACCGGGATAGCCGGGGCGGTGTACGGCGTCGATGACACCCAACCCATCTTGCGGATCTCGCCGAGAATGTACGCGGCGATTGCTTTGCGGCCGGCGGCATTCGGGTGCACGTCGTCAACACGCAGGGAGCGCGGCGTGAGGCCCGCAGCGATGTCAGTCTGGTCGTCCGTTGTGAAGGTGATGCCGGCGGCGGTGGCCGCAGCGGGCGTCCGCAACCAGGCTCCGATGTCCCGGTACTGCTCCGGGAATGCTTCGTTGTACGCGTAGTTGGTTGCGTCAGGCGAAATCTGGTTGAACCAAGGGATCACACTGAGGATCAAGAAGCGAGCGTTTGCGTAGCTGACCATCCGTCGCAGAGCAGCGAGGTTGCCGCTCACATCCTGTGCGCCATTACGTCCGATCCAGAAGATCTGGATGGCTTCACGGTTCACGGGGCGGATGGCGTCTGCGGGTAGGAACTTCACCGGCCCGCTCAGCGGCACGGCGGTTCCGGCAGTGGTTCGGGCGAAGGTCAGCACGTTCGATGCCTGATCCCAGGACAGTGTCCCATCGACGCCGTGGATGGTGCCTGCCCGTGACCCACTGAACGAACCACCGAGAGGGTTCACGTCAGCCGTAACGGTGGCGCTGCCGCTAGCCGGGATGCTATTGGTTGGGAACGTGATCATCGCCGTGATGCCACCCTGGCGGGCTGCGATCTGGGGAGAGGACTGCCCCCACTTGCCGCCGTTGTACACGGGCAGACCTGTTGCCTGCGCCACGAGGTCAGTCCACGAGTCCGTTCCGACGCCAGTTTCGGTGATCGAGTCACCCCACCCTGCGATGGAGTACGCGACTGCTGGCGTGGATGCCGGGACGACGTTACTGGTCGTAGACCCGGCACCGGCTGCGAGAGCGAGCGCTGCACCTTCTACGGTGTTCGGGTCTTTCAGGTTGTCGGCTGCACGCTGACGGACCGCTGTTGGAAGCTGCTTGCTGTCGGAGTCAACGGAGACGAGAAGCGGTGTGCCCATGAGTGGCCTTCCTGGGTATGCGAAAAGCCGCCCTGGTGAGGGGCGGCTGAAAGAGTGGTGGGGCTACTGGGTGGGGCGCGGAGGCCGAGGTCGTGTCGCTTCGAGAGCGGACGGGATCACGTCAGCAAGGATCTCCGCATCCGCATCACGCGGGTACGGCATCTCAATGTCATGGCTCTCGAACACAGACATGATGTCCACGAACCAACGGGCGAGCGCGTTACGGAACCTGCGATCCTTCGCCCGGAACTGATCGAACGCCTGCTCAAGCCGGTCGGCTTTCTCTTCGGCCCGCTCAACCCGCTTCGTCAACTGCTCGTTCGAACGAAGCACACCACTAACCCACTTGCCCGGATCAGCCGTGTACTGCGCAACGGCAGCCTGTTCCTCGTCGGACACTTCCGCGCGACGCTTCCGGCGTGCACGACGCACACCGAACACAGTCCCCCAAGCGCCGAGCAGGGCAATGAGGACAGCGCCTGCGGTACTGATCGCGGTCCGTACTGTTTCCGGATCGCTCACGTCTTCACCCTCCGCGCCAGACGCCGACTCGCGCTCGCGTCGGCTTCCTTCCGACCGATCTGGTCGATGATGTCGAACACCCGCACCAGCAGGAACGAATCAGCCAGAACCACCAACGTCACGGACAGTCCGCTCGACGTGGACCCGTCAGCGATGTTCACCACCAGCAGGGCCGCGTACACGGTCAAGCCGATGACGAGTAGCCCCTTACCGACGAGCTCCACCCAGTCGAAGCAGAAGATGAGCCCGAAGCTGGCGAGCACCGCGCCGAGCACGATGTCGCCAGCCCACGCCCGCGGGAACCAATGCAACGTGAAGTCCTCCACCACCTTCGACCCAACGAACAGAGCCAACGTCGCAAACGCGAGCAGGCACCCATTCACGATCGGCAGGAACACGGTGAAGATCGGACGGAACCGCTTCGGCACCAGCGGTAGCGAATCCTTCGACCAGATGGTTTTCATGCGCCGCTCCCCCAGTTGCCGTGAACGTTCAGTTGCCGTGCTCAGTCCGGTAGTCCGTGTTCGACGGTTCGAACTGCGCCGGCTGCAGCTCCTGCGACTGCGCGACCGCTGTCTCCTTCGCCACCGACTTCGGCACCGACCCAAGGCCGATGCGAGTCAGCCACACATTGACCGCGGGGATAGCGATGATGCGAGTCAGAGCCGCGTTGATCGCGATAGCCTGCAAGCTCACAGCGGTCAGCCACTGCACGTCCCACTGGCCCTGCACGATCTGCACGATCTGCGGGATGATCGGCAGCAGTGTCAGCGCCGTGGTCAGCGCGGTCCGCAGAACCCGCTGGCTCGCGAACCAGATCTCGTCGACCGCAATGTTCTTCTCTTCGTGCTTACCGTCAGTGCTCATGCTGCGTCCTCATCTGCCAGGGCAGCCTTCACTGCCGATTCGAACTTCGCGGAGATCGCGACACCGAGCGAGTCGCGTCGGTCGCGGCAGTCCTGGATGAGGGCAGTCACCTGCGTCGACTTGAGCGTCTGGAACAGGCTGGTGTCGCCGGGAATCGCGTTGGAGTAGGTGATCGCACGGGAGTCGGACACGGCGGTGAACGTCAGCTCACCGATCGCGTACTTCTTCTTCGTCTTAGCGGACGTCACGTAGAGCATGTCGACCTCATGTTTCGGGGTTGGGGGTTTCGGTGCAGGCTTCGGCTTGAACGGCCTCACTGCAGGCTTGGCGGGCTTGGGCGCGAGTCGTGCTCGCGCGTCCGCGTACGGGGCGACAGCTTCACCGCGAGTGGCCATCTCGTGATGCCACTGCTCACCGAAGTTGACGCCCGTCCACGTGCCGCCACGCCCCTGCACGATCTCGTGCAACCGCGCGAACTCGTCCGGGTACAAGGCACGGTTCGACCCGTCAGCGTTCGTCACGCCGAAGTCGACCGCGTTGCCGTGGGTGAGCTCGTCGTGGCGCGAGGTAAACGGAGGCGCGACAGCGATGCCGAGGACGAAGCGGTTGGCCCAGAACCAGGACTGACGCGGCCTCGAGCGCATACCCTCGTTGACCGACAGGGAACCGCCGCGGTCCTTCGATCGGAGGTACGCGTTGAAGTCGATGATTGTGGACAGCACCTGCAGCGCCATCCGCTCCGACGACACGTACTGCTCCACGCCGCGGAGGTCCCCATATGAGGACTTCCCGACGCTGAACTTGGCGACCATGCGGCCTCCTTCATGCAGAAAGCCGAACCGCTTTCTGCGGTTCGGCTTAGACAGGGTTAGAGAGTTTTAGGGGCTTTAGTGCGCTTTAGACGTGGATCGCTTCGACGGTCAGTGTTGAACCAGACGCAATAGCAAGCCCGATGGAACGGACCGTCACGCTGCAACCCGTCGTCGTTTTCGACCCAGGCACAACAGCACACACAGCAGCCAGTGCAAGCCCGGAAGACGTCACCGAAGCCGACACTGCGTAGTTCGTATCCGCAAACGGTTTCGGCCACACGATCGGATACGTCTTCTCCGCATTGATACCCAGCAACGTCATCGCCGAGTTGGTGACGGTCTGCACCATGCGCTTATCAAACTCGCTCAACGTCGCAGTGCGGGACTGCACGTACGCAGACCACAAGCCGATGATGAGCATGTCGGACCGGACGCCCTGAATGCTGCCGTCGAGGTTGTAGATGACGAACTCTTTGAGGCCTGCTGCGTCAAGATCGTCAGCGATCGGCCCCATACCCGCAGCGAGAGGATTGTCCTTGTACGTCCAGTTCTTCAACACGACCGCAAGGAACTTGGTCATATCGACCTTGTAGTCCGCGCCAATGTTCTTCTTCGCCCGAGTCGACGCACCAACACCAAGATTGCCGTCAGCGTCCACGTACAGCTGCACAGGACTGTTCGTCAGTGTTGTCGTGCGAACACCCGGGGATCGGAGTCCATTCGTGAACTCACCCGTCAGCCCCTTCACAGTCAGCGCAGCAGTGACGAACAAGCCCGTGACACCCGAGTACGCGGCGAGATTCGCACCGGTCACATCGCCGCCGGCAGACACGCTGCCAGAAGCAGACAAGCCGGTAACGGTGAGCCGCCGGCGGACGGCCTTCTCCAAGTTGCGGAGCCGCTTCAGGATGTCCCGCAGTGTCGTCGTGATGCCGAGCGGGCCGGAAGGTGTGGGGTCGCCCATGTCACTCCGATCTGTTGCGTATGTCGCCACGGTTGAGGTAAACTGTTGCTATGAGCGAGACAGATGACGGCTGCGGATATGTCGGTGGCTCCGGCGATAATTCGAACATGCGTTCGGATAATGTGCTTACCCCGGAGCAGTACCGTGCACTGGCAGCCGAAGCGAAGCAGTTCGCCGTTGCGCACCGATGTGCCGGTGAGTGGATCACGGCTGACCGTCACGATCGATTCGAAGCCGCCCTCCGTGCCGCCGCTGACCAACTCGAAGCGGGAGGCTTCGATGACGGTTACCGCAACGGCTACAAGGTTGGGTACATGCACGCATCCGGCAAGGCGGACGCATCGTGAGCACTGTTGAACGTCACGAACGTTGGGTGGCCGACGTGCCGACCATGCATGAAGCGTTCACGTTCGTCATGGAACACGTCGACAAGTACAGCGACCCCGAGGTGACCATCAAGCCGCGTCGCTGGGTGCTCGGCGAGGTAACGCATGACCCCGGCGAACTCAGTTTCGAGGTCACTGTCAGCGGATTCGAGACGGTCGCATGAACATGCACGTTGTGCCGCGCGGCGACCTGATCGAACACGACACCGACGACGAGTGCGTGTGTCGACCAACTCCGCGTTTCGAAGACGGCGGAATCGTCTACGTGCACCACTCGCTGGACGGACGAGAGCAACGAGAGGCGGACGCGCTGTGAGCAATCGCTTCTGCCGATGCTCACTCATTGGACATGCCTGGCAGTACGCCTACCGAAACCTTGACGTGTGCACTCGTTCTTGCTGCCGGGGTTGGGCGCAAGGGGAACGCTTCGTGCAGCGCGGGTGGTACCCATGCACAACTGCTCCGATCGTGGAAGGCAAAGATGGCTAGCGTCACCCCCCGCCGCAACCGTGACGGCTCCGTGTCGGATGCCGCTACAGTTCCTTGTGTGGGTAACCCGAAGCGTGTGCTGACAGCGGAGGACGAGCAGGCGATTCGGGACGCCATGACAGCGGCCGAGACTGCCGGGGCAGCCATCCGGGAAGCCGTCCTCACCGCGCACGCTCACGGTGCGTCCGTCCGTTCCCTGGCCGAGTTCACCGGGATGAGCACCAACACGATCATGCGATGGAAGAAGGACGCGAAGTGAGCGAACGACGTGGGTGGCAGGTTGCGTGGTCGCTGTTCATTCTGTCGGGCGTACATTTCACCCAGTCAACGAGTACGTTTCGCCGGTCGTGACAGACACCCAACGGTTGTCCTGATCACCCGACAGGTTCGTGATGCGCCGACGATACGAACCATCCGGCAGGTAGCAGTCGCCGCGCATCTTCACCACGCAGAAGTCGCCCTTGCTGTACTCGGTCAGCATCGGCGACTCGTTGGCACGCACCTGGAACGACCAGAACTCGACCGGCTTCGAACCAGTCCGTGCGTTCTCCCGCACGTACGCGTCCAACTGCGTCTGCTCATCCACTGTCCGGGACGCATCAACGAGCTCGAGCAGCGGATACCCCTGAGCGAGCAGGTTCGTGTTCGTGTACGTGGAGAACATGGTTGACGCGGCCGCAGCACCACCTGTACCCCAGGTACGGCCCTGCAGCTTCGAGCCGTCCTTCTTCACTTGCAGACCCTTGATGCTGGTCTGCCCGACGCCGTAGTCCCACACGTGCGTGTTGGTGCCGGACAGTTGCGGCTGCGACGGTGTGCCGACGCGCATCACCCACTCCACAAACCGGGTGTCGGACTTGAACCGTGGTAGGAAGTCGATCTCAGGACCGTTGTCCGCAGCCACCAAGTCGTTGAGTGCGTCGCCGACGAGCTGAAGGTCAGCGCCCTGGTACTCGCGCGTCTCCGTACCCGACACTTCCGCCGGGAGCACCACGGGAACGTTGCCGCCCGTGTGCGCCTGTGCCTGCGCAACGAGTCGACGTGCGACCGTCATCAGGGAAACGTTCTCGTAGTACGTCTCCACGTCAAATGGCGTCTCAGTGCCCTTCAGCACGGGGATGAGGACACGGTGATCGAAGTACGACCACATGCCCGTCGCCGTCAACTGCAGTTCGCCACTGTCACGGTCCCATTCGTGCGTCCAGATTGGGCCAGCGTTCAGGATCACGCCGTTGACGGCGACGCCAAGGAACGACTTACCAACCGTCGCCACGTTCTGCAGGTCCAACGCCCGCATGTCCGGGTCAGTGAGGGGGACCGTGGCACTGATCGAACCGGCATCGTTGATAGCAGTCGACCAGTTGCCGTCTTTCACCCGCAGGTGCGTTGAGATGCGGCCCGTGAGCAGGTCGCCGATGAACCAGTCCATCGGAGCCCCCTAGTTGTTGGCGCGCTTCAGCCGTGCACTGAACCGGAAGTTGTACGTCAGTGTCGAGTTCGACGTCTGCCACGCCTTCAACTTGATGTAGTCGCCAACGTTCAGCGACAGAACGCCAGTCGTGTTCGACGGGGCCATGCCAGACGAAGAGCCGACGCGGGTGGCGATCGGCGGGGACCCTTCCGTGTCGTTCTGCGTGATCGACACGTACCGTTCCCCGTTGCCGGTCGACGTCCACGACACTGCCGCGGTGACGTCATACCAACCGCCGACCGTGATCGGCCCGATCGTGCCATCTGAGCGCGTCGGGAACACGGCAGTATCCGACGACGAGTACCGGGTAATCGTCCCACCCAGCGTCAGGAGATCCGTGTTGGAACCCTTCGTGCCACTGCCGTCAATCACCACAAACGTGTCAGCGTCGATGCGCTGTGAACGCCCGCCACTGATCGACGCCCACAGCTGGGTTGAGATGCCATCTACGTCGAGTACCTGCAGCGTCCCGTTCGGCAGGTTCGCCGAGTCGGACATCAGGGTGCCGGTCGATCGGTAGCGGACCGCGCCCCCAAACGTCGTGAACCCCGCAGTAGCAGAGGACACCACCCCGGAAGCGTTCGTGCCCGTCACATTTGCAGGGATCAGCAGGTTGCCCAATGCAAGCGCCCCAACAGGTACGGCCGGAATGGTCGGCGACGCAGCAGCAGTACCCTTCGCCACGCCGAACACAGGCAGGCTGTTCGCATCCCCCTTTTCCGTGTCGTTCTGACGCACGTAGATGACGTCATAGCGGCTGTTCGCAGAAGGTGCAGGATCCAGCTGAACCGTCGCAGCACCGTTGTTGTACAGCACCGCAACGCCGTCCGCAGTGCCCCGCGAAACAGCGAACGCAGCCCGGTCCGGGATAGTAATTGTCATGTTCGAGTTCGTCGTCCACAAGGTGCCATCGGTCCGCGGGGTGAACACCACGCCAGTGCGAGTGTTACCCGCCGCCTGGCGCATCAGCCGAACAACATCCATCTGACGTGCGTCGAGAGCTGTCGTGCCCGCCGTCGTCACGAAACCATTACTCAGAGCCATCCGTGTCTCCTAAACGAAAGCGGGCGCAGTCAGCGCCGTGAAAGTAGGTGTCCCCGTGACCGTTCCCAATGGGGTGAACTGGATTTCCGCAGACCGTTTCGCCGGCACCGTCCACCACTCCGAAACAGTCAAGAACCCAGTAACGTCGGAACCGTTCACTGTTGCGCGGCCAGTGCGCGGGTCGATGCGGACCGTCTCAGTCGAATCGATCGGCCGTTGGAACCGGATTCGCTGACCAGTCGGAACCCACGTCAGCTCGAAACCCGACGACAAGCCACCAGTCACCTCGAGGATCGACGTGGTTTCCGCCGTACCAGGATTCGCAGCCAACACGCGGCCACTCACACCCGGCGTCCCCCAGTCGAAGAACTTCCCAGTAGCCACAACAGCGCGTGGCTGATACGTGCCATCCCCCGCCGGAGTCAAACCCTCTGTCAAGTAGAAACCCTCATTCGCCTGATCGCGGACGTAATACGTCGCCGGGTACAAGCCATCAGTCGGCGACGTCGCACCATCCACGCCAAGCGGCCACACAAGACCCGACGAGGGCATAGGAACACCAGTCGAAGAGGAAACCACGGACCCATAACGGAACGGATCAGCAGCAATCACATCGAACGCGAATTTGAAAAACGGCTGGAACAAACCGTCATCCATCGTCGGAGCATTCGACAGCCCAACCATCGCCCACCGCGTATCCACAGGATCCGTGACAGTGAACGTGGCCTCCTGCCCATCCGACATCAGACCCGCAAGAACATCACGAGCCGCATACGCATCCTCAAGCGAATCGCCCGACCAGGAACCCTCCACCGACACAACCCGAGGGTCACGGTAGATGGTTCCCGGCCGAAACGACCCATGCGCCTGCGGACGTGAATCAGCCTGATACCGGGCCGGCGCTCCGTCATACCAGCCCACAAGCTTCGACAACGTAAACCCCGACCAGGCTTGGTCATCGAACGTCACACCACCGAAATCGACAGTCGTCATGACACCATCCCAGCGAATTGACGACCGAGCTCACGACCCAGCACGGTCGTAACCGTCTTCGGGTCGACGCCCTCGATCGGCGTGATGTAGTTCTTCTGCTCGTACGTGTTCCCAGCAGCAGGAGCGGCCTGCACGATCCGTGTGGGATCCATGTACCGGACGTTGCCGCCCTGGTTCATGGCCTCAAGTAGTCCGCGATTCGCAGCAGTCGCATACCGATTCACGACGAACTCTTGACCATGCACCAGACCGGCAACCTGACCCGCACCACCATCGCCCGTGTACCCACCAACCTGATACCCCGGAACGCCCAGCGCCTTACCAATCAGACGCTGCAGCTTCCGCGACTCAGTGCTGATAGCCCTCGTAATCGAGGCCGCGTTCTTGTTCGCCGAACGCAGCTGCTTCTCAGCCGCCGAAATCAGCTTCCCGAAGTTCGCATCCGCCACCTGGTTACCGATCTGCGTTGAGGTCTTACCAATCGACCCGTACTGCGTATTGATAGCCGCGATCTGCGACTTCGACGATGCCGCCAACGACTTCGCCAGAGGCAGACCCTCATCAACACCCAACGACGCAACCTCATTCAGAAGAGCCGGTGCAAGACCGTTCTTCCGCAATGTCACCAGCAGCGCCTGGAACTGCTTCAGCTTCGACGCACGAGACGTCAAGCCACGCAGCAGAGACGTGCTCGAGCGGTAGTCGCCATACGAGAAATCCGACAGCTTGCCGGAAATCGACGACGACATAGACGATGCAGAAGACTTCAAACCGTCAAGCTTGTCCGACGCCTTCTCAACAGCCTTCGACGCAGAATCCGAACGCTTCTCAAGCCTGATCATTGCCTTCTCGGACCGACCAGCGATACGCGCAACAGAGTTCCGATAACGCTCCGGATACTTCGCATCCGTCGCAATACCAAACGCACCCTGCACGGCAGACATCCCCGTCAGCGAACCCGTACGCATCGACGTACGGAACTGGTAGTAGTCCGTCTGCCGAGCCAGACGTGCAGCCTCAGCCTTCTCACGGGCCTCAACACGCGCCTTAGCCGCCTTCTCGCGAGCCTCCTGGCGTTCCTTAGCAGCCTTCTGAGCAGCAACAGAACCACCCGCGGCGTAATGACCAACAAGGCCACCATCCGCATACCGGCCAGCATTCACCCGGTCCAGGAAACCAGTCCCATACTTACGAACCGACGAAGCCTGAATCACATACTCGTTATCCGACAAGTACGCAGGAATCGAATCCGACGTCTCCGTGCCAGGGCCGCGAACATGACCACCAGACGCCTTGAAAACGCCATTAGTGTTTTGCTTCGTCGCAACCGTCACCTGGTTCGTCGTGATCGTGATGGTCTTCGACTGCACCAACCCGAGCGAGTTGAGCACACTCTGAATCGCAGACTGCGCCTGAGCGGTCGCAGCATTGATCTGTGTGCGCTTCTCCGCCGGCAGCGCATCCAACTTGGCCCGATAGCCGTCAGCCTTCGCGCCCGCCTCAGGCGCGTTGTTCTGGAACAACGTCGCCCAGTCCTTCGGCGTGCCCAGGATCTTGTCCGCATACCGCTGAGCAGCAGCACCAGTCACACCGTACTGACCGAGCGCAGCGATCAGCGACGAACGGCCACTCTCAAGAGCGCCAGTAGCCTGATCCTGAGAACCCGTCTGCTGGTACAGCGCACCGGCATAGTTGAGCGTGGACTGCGCGATCGAATCCAGCGACGCAGCGTTCGCGCGACCCTTCTCAGTCGACACATCAAGCGACTGACCGTTCTCCTTCACGGAGTCCGTCACCGCATCGATAGACGCCTCGAAGTCCCGCTGAGCCGAGTTCACATCGAGCTGCACCGAGTTGAAGTCCTTGATGGCATCAGTAGTGTCCGAGATGGACTGCGCTGCGTCATCTGCCGACTGCGCAAGAGAGTCAAGGCCAGACGCGGCCTCGTCCGAAGTATCGCCAGCCTCACCATTCGCGTCCGCCAGCTGATCTGCCTGGTCACGTGCAGACGACATAGCTTCGCGCTGCTTCTCCACCGACTGCACAAGCTCGGTGATGTCGCCCGACGCATCCGACAGACCCTCGCCGTACTTCTTCGTGATGTAGTCGTTGTCGTCACTGCCGCGGATGTCCTTCTGGACAGCGAGCAGTTCCTTGTACGCCTTCGTGTTGCCCTGAGCAGCCTTCGTTACAGTCTCGAGCGACAGCCCAAGACGGTTCGCCTTATCGAACGCCGACGACCCAGCAACCTCGATACCCAGGAACGACGTCTTAGCTGCAAGAGCGTTCGACACCAGTTCCTTGGTGTTCTTCGTCAGCGCGCCCGTCGTCGAATCCAGAGAATCCCGCAGAGTCTGCGTGTACTGAGCAGACTGCAGCTGCGCGTTCGCAAACACCACAGCTGCCGCAGCAGCGACAGACAGGGCGATGCCCCACGGGCCACCGAGGAACTTCAGCACACCACTCAGCGACGAACGGGCAGTGATGCCCCCATCGCGAAGGGTGGAGAGCGCGGCCCGGAACTCGACGATCTTCGGGATGGCGATGAGCAGTCCGCCGGCAAGAAGCGTTGCGCCACCAACGACCGCCGTCAGCGCAAGAGCGGAACCCTTCACCGGCTCCGGCAGCCCGTTGAACGCCGTCACAACCTGCGTCATCGTCTGCACAAGCGGCCGAAGCGCACCGTTCGCAGCAGTACCCGCCTCGATCAGCCCAGACTGGAACGCCGACTGCAGCTTCTTCAAGTCACCGTTAAGGTTGTTGGACTTCTTCGCCGCCTGGTCGACTGCGTAGCCAGCGTCGTTGTTCTGGTCGATGTACTGCTGGATGCCGTCAGCACCCTCTTTGTACAGAACCGTCGCAGCACGAACCGCGTCCGCACCAAAAATCTGCGACAGAGCCTGCTGGCGCTGAGCATCCGACAGGCCCGACAGTCGCTCCTGCAGCACCTGAGCGATGTCCGCCGCACCAAGGAACGAACCATTCGCATCCTCGACGTTGATGCCGAGGGACTTCATCAGCTGCGCCGACTCCTTCGACGGATTAGCCAGCATCTGCAACATGCTCTTCAGTGACGTACCAGCGTCAGAACCCAGCAGACCAGCATCCGCGAACGACGACAGCACGCCCGTCGTTTCCTCGATCGAGAAGCCGAAGTTCGACGCAACCAGACCAGACTGGTTCAACGCGTCGCCGAGCTCCTGCACGCCACCCAGCGCCTTACCGGCACCAGCAGCCAGCAGGTCAGCGATGTGAGGAACGTCGGAGCCCTCAAGGTTGAACTGCTTCATCGCGACCGCAGCGATCTGCGTCGCCTTACCGAGATCCACGTTGTCCGACGCAGCCAGAGCCAGAACACCCGTCAGGCCAGCGCCGAGGATGTCGCGTGTCGCAAGGCCAGCCTTACCCAGCTCAACCTGCGCCTCAGTCACCTGAGTCGCCGTGTAACCGAACGCAGCACCAGCCGTCAGAGCCTGCTCACGGAACTTACCCATGTCCGCCGCAGACGCATTCGTAGCCGCCTGCACCTTCGACATCTGCGCATCGAAATCCGCCGCCATCTTCACGATGACAGCAGAAGCCCCAACAGCAACAGCGCCGATACCAACCAGAGCAGTACCAACAGAAGTCGCAGCCTGCCCGAACTTCTCGAGCTTCTCCGACTCTTTAGCCGCATCAGCCGTAGCCTTACGAACCTTCTCCATTCCAGAGACATAGTTCGCAATAGAGGCCTGGATCGTAACTTTCACCACGCGCTCAGCGATGATGACCACCTCCACAATGGGGCCACACAGGCCGGTCGAATTGGCGTACGATCAGCGCATGACCGAACAGAAGACGAACGCGACCGCCGGGCTCGCAGGCATGTACCTGCTCGTCATCGGCGTCGTCCTGCTCGTCGTTGGTGTCTTCGTGTGGACGGCCGGCGGGCAGCCGCTCATCCCGATCGCCCTCGGCGTCGTCATGCTTCTGGCGTGGCTGATCATCAAGGCCGCGAAGAGCTAGTCGCGCTCGATCGCCTGCACCGGGAACACGACACCGCTCAAGTTCGCGCCTTCGCCGGCAGCCTTCTTGTAAGCGTCCATCGCGTCAGCCTGCGCACGTTCCGCCCAGTCGATAACTGGTGCGTAGATCGTGTTCCCCTCAGGCGTGACGACCGGCAGGCCCGCACGGTAGACACGCTTCCCATCCCGGTTGGACGGGTCACTATCGGGCGACCATGCCTCGTCACGCGGCTGCCCGTGCGGCCCAATGAGCGACTGGTACGCACGCACACCCAACACAAGCGACACCTGATCTGGCGTCCACTCCGGCTCCCGCTCAACACGCGTGTACAACAGCACCCCGTCGTCATCGAAGACAGGCACATGCCGTTCCTCCGGCGTCCAACCCCGCAGCACGCGCGGGGCGACACCAAGGTCCGCAGCTAGGAGGACTTCTTCTCGGAGGCGAGGGCTACGGCGCGCAGCGCTTTTCCCACCTCCACCGCCCGAGCAGAGTCACCCTCGTTGAGCGCGAAGATCGCATCAGCGATACGCCGGTGATCGCCGCCCGAGATGACGCCAAACAGGTCTTCCCACTGCCCACCCGTCAGCTCGCGCTCATCCTCACCCTCGAGGATCACACCGCTGTCGATAGCCGCATGCCGCGTCACCGCGTTCCAGTCGTACTGGAAGTACATGTCCGCGAGCACACCAGCACGCGGCGGGTTGTTCAACGTCAGGTCAGACCAGCCCTCGCCGATCAGCCGCTCGAACTTCAGCTCAACCAGCGAATCCGCGAACTGCGCACGGATCTCATCAGCCTGCTTCAGCAGCTTCGTCAGCGGCGACGACTTCGCCAGGCGGCCATCATCCGGCTTCTGCTTCTCAGCCTCAATCTGGTCCTCAACCTCAGACAGACGCGCCGCAACATCATCGTCCAGCGCAACCGTCACCGTCTTGAACGGACGCGGCTTAGCCTTCGCCGCAGCAAGCTTCTCGTCGAACGTACCCATAAGTCTGTTCCTCACTCGACCTCACTCAGAAAAGGTGAACCCGTGCGGGCAGGAGTGAGACTGCCCGCACGGGAGTTAGAAACCAGCTAGGTCAGGAACCAGTAGCCGGGGTGACGTCGCGCTCGACCTTCGCGAGCGGGTAGAACGGCTGGGTCTTCGTGAAGACCGAGTTCGCTGCTGCCTGATCGCGCTGCTTGACGCCGGCCTGGTTCAGCCAAAGGTCAAACTCCCCAGACGAGGTGATATCGGCGTCGTGATCCGTCGCCCAACGCACAGCGAAGACGTAGTTCTCGTCCTCAACGAACAGCGGGTCAGCGACGTTGGTCGGGTCGCCATAGATGTACTGAATGCTCAGCTCGCTGGACTTCTTGCCACCACGGCTGAAGGTGTCCTTCGACGTGAGGCGGTCATCGGTGATTCGCTCCTGCGAAGTCGTCTCAGCCCAACCGCTACCAGCGGTGAGGTCGTAAGTGATGTCCACAAAAGCAGCCGAATTCAGCTGCGTAACCGTGATGTCCTTAAGCGTCTTACCCGCCGTCAGGATGGAAGCCGGAGCCGCCATCACAAGCAGGTGACCTTCGGTACCGACGGACAGTGACTGCGATCCCTTGTTGATCATTCTGCAGGCTCCTTCTTCTTGTCTGCGTTCTTCCCATCCGTGGTCACGGAGGGCTTCTCTCCCACGAGCGGGAAGAACTCAGGCAGACGCGCCTGAGTGGTCTTATGAACTTCCATGTGCCGACCGTTCGGGCCGACCACGAGGACGTGGTTGTCATCCATGCGGATCGCTCCTTACATGCAAAAACCCCGCCGAAGCGGGGTTAGGTAGTGGGGATCGGTTGGGACCGGAATGAATACTCAACGGTCTGGAACCACATCGGAGGCGACACATCCGAATCGATCTGCACCGGGGACACGTAATCGCGCCTCAGAGGGTCAGTGCGCGTGCTCGGTACAACCAGGCGCACACCACGACGGAAAGGCCGCAGAACGCCATCCAGCCGCTCCGACACCCACTGCGCCTGATCCGGGGTAGAACCAGAACACTGGAACGTCACCGACGCATCACGGACAACCTGACCGCCAGTCACACGATCCTGCACATCGTCATCCGCGCCAACCTGCAGCGTCAGATACCACGTACCCGCGATCGGCTTACCATCCGCACCGACAGCGCGACCCTCGAACAGCTTCCCCGTCTTCTTGAACTCAGTGTCCGACAGCAGCAGAGCCTTCAACGCGTTCTTCTCAGCGATCGTCGTCACAGTCCCGCCGCCTTCAAGCCGTCATCGATAGCGCGCTCGATGCCCTGAGTGAAGCCAGGCGCTTCATTCTGCAAAGCTTTAGGGATTCGCTTACGACCAGGCGTGCGAGGCGCACCCTCATCGACCAGACCCACAACGGAACCCTGCCCGCCAAGCTCCGGACCGATCTCCGCACTGATACCGCCCAAACGCGAACCGGTGCTGCCATGCAAGTCATACGAGATCGACCGAGACGCACCAGGCAGAGCTCGAGCGCCGCTGTACTCATCACGGATCAGATCCTTGATGTTACGGGCCGAAATCTCGACAGCCTTACGAACGAACGGTGCAGTCGCCTTCGGGATCTCACCGAGATCACGAGCAAGAGAACTCAGGTCATCAGCCACCAGACACCACCCTCGCTGCAAACCGACGAGCAGTCGCATACGACGAACGGAACGGGGCCTCAATCCGAGCCACCGTCCCAGGAAGCGCAGGATCAGTCAGAGAACCAGTCACCCGCACCTGCATGCCGTTCTGCACATCAACAGACGAACCGATCGGCAGGCTCAGAGTGGCCAGCTGCGACACCAGCAGCTGCGTAGACGCCTCAACGTCCGACGCCTGCACGTTGCCCGCCTTGAACCTGCACGGGCCGTCATACACCGGAGTGAACACAGCCGGATACTCACCCGACCCGTCCATCTCAGTGGACTGAACCTCAAACCCGATCTGAGCAGTGTCCGTCATCAACGACTCCGCGTTCGCACGGAAATCCGGTAGCAGGCGTTCCACATCGCTGCGCAACGACATCAGTACCCGAATCCGTAAACGGGCCGGCCTGCGAGGTTGACGCCACACGAACACGACGACCCAAGGAACATCAGATCGCACCAAGGAAGGTGCCGAATAGCCGCCCCCACCGTGTCGTACGAGTACGCGCCACCGTTCGACTCAGTGAGCCCAAGCAGCGTCCACCACTCGTCGAGGATCGTCACACGACCCTTACCCGACTGGTACGTCCGCGACGACGACGCATCATCAACCGAGATCGTCACCTGCGTCGCATCGTCCGGCTTCTTCACCTGCGCGACAACAGCCTCACGGACCACGTAGTCCATCTTTGCATCGTCGATTGTTGGCACCGGCACTGCCTCGAGCCGCCGAGTCTCAATCAGCATTTCAGCGTCAGTGATCCACAGTTCCCACTGCTTCCACTGCACTGAATCCGGCTCGGGGGCGGTCTGCCCAAGAGCAACCGCAATAGTGTCAGGCGTCACCGACATGACCGCCCCCTTCCCTTACTACGCGTCCGACTTCTTAGGACGACCCGGCGACCGCTTCACGGCCTCCGGCTTGTCCAGCGACTCCCAGTTCTTGCCGATCAACTCAGCAAGAGCCTCATCGACCGAGACGATGGAGCCTGCCTCGTTGCGATACCGAGGCATTAGGCGACCTTGTCTTCGATCACCGCGAACTGATCCTGGAACGCGTACCAGCCGTAAACGACCTCCGCGCGCAGCAGAACCTCGTTGTGGCCAGCGAGGTCACGGCCCGTGTTGTCCGGGTCGCCGTACTCGAGAACACGGAACGGGATCGTCCGCTGAACACCCCAACGCAGACCAGACTGGAAGTTGCCGATGATCGCGCGAACCTTGTTGTCAGTCACGCTGCCATCGGTCGGCTTCCCCGAAACGGTGGTCGACACAGCCGCGTTGACGCCCTGGAAGTTCGTGATCCCAGCACCAAGGCCGAGCTCAGGGAACTTCTTGCGGCCGTCCGCGTAGCGAGCCGTCGACAGCGTCCACGCGTACTGCGGGTCGAACGCGACACCATTCACGCCGTAGCCGGCACCGATGACGAGGCCAGCAGCGGACTCGAAGTCGATGTCAGCAGCAGCGCCAGTCTCAACGCGCTTCGTGGTCGAGTTGAGGTAATTCGTCCACGAGGTCACCGCAGTGCCGGTGCGCGGGTTGATGCGGTAGTACAGGCCCAGGTCGAGAGCACGGGCGAGTGCCAGCGAAACCTTGTCGCCGAAGCGGTCAAGGATACCGGTCCGATAGTCCTCGTCGGCCCACTTGAACTCGTCCGAAGTGCGGAACTGCACCACAGCCTTGTGCGGCGTGGCGGTGACGAACGAGGGCTTCGCGTCATCCGAACCCTTCGGTGCCGACTGCTCAACGAACTCCGCCGTAAGGTCATCATCAAAGGTGATGATGTCGACGTTGCCGAAGCGCATCGGCTCCTGCCCGGAAAGGGCAGCAACCGTCGAACCGGTCTTCGCCTTCTCAACGATGCCGTCAGCGATCTGAGTCGGGAAGTGAAGATCCCCGCTCTGCAGCGTATCTGCCATGTGTTTCTCCTAAGTTTTGCGCGCTACGATTTGCGCGAATCAAGCTGATCGATGACGCCGGCCCACGGAGAGCGGGCCTTACTCATCGAGGTAGTCGAACCCTCCTTGGGTGCGACGTTTCCGTTCTTCTTCCGGTCTGCTACACGCGCCGCAAGCCGTTCAGCCTGCGCCGTGAGAGAGTCGGCATCTGAACCAGTGAGAAACAGGTCAGCGTCCGAAGGTGCGCCATTCTCGCCAGGCTCGGTACTGATTCCGTACTTCGCCGCGACGCTGGTCTTCAGCGCCTGCGTACGTGTAGTAGTCAGTTCCGTTTCCAGCGAAGCCAAACGCTGCTCGAGCGTCTGCGCTGATTCAGCGCGCGTCTTCAGCTCGGTGTAGTCACCGAACTTGTTCTTCGCCTGCTGGGCAAGCCGGTCCTTTACGATCCGGTCAACATCAGCCTGCGTGAACGCCTGCCCCTGCTCTTCGCCACCCTTGTCTTCGGTCGATTCGACCTGACCCTCAGCGGCATTCGCAGTGTCACTCATCGGTTCCCCGTTTCTGTCCCGTCGGACATCAGACCGGCCTTAGACGCGGCCGTAGCGTTCCCCCGTCAACCGGGGAGGTCTGTGAAATTCTCGTTCAAGTACTCACGCAACTGAGCCCGCTGAGCAGGCGTGCGATTCTTCTTCGACGCCACATACTGCACCGTCGAAGCTTCCGGCCCGTCATAACCGACAAACGCCGGAGCGGCCGTGCAATGACAATGCTCATGCGCTGCGAAACGTGCCGTGTTCGCCGTGTACACAGCGCCACGAGCAGCGAGCATCGCGCAGAACTTGCATCCACCCGACGCCACCCGACGCCACCCGACAGCCTGCGGATCCCGCTCCGTGTTGCCCGTCACCGTATCCCGATAAGAACGCGCCGTCTCCAACTGCACAACACCCGCAAGACGGTTACCCGCCAGAACATCGTCACCGTCGAACAACGGCTCAGCCGACCACGCAATCGCACGACGCAACTTCACCGTGCGATCAACGATCACCAAATCCGTCGTAAACGAACCAGCAACGCCAGCCAGATCACGCTCATCGTCGTAGAAATCCGCAGCCAAAGCAGCAGAACCATCCTGGTAGTACGAAACGACCTCCGGTATGCCCCCTAATAGGTCATACCGGCGCTGCTCCGCACTACCCGAAGTCGACCGCAGCAGCTGCAGAGAAGTCGATACGGCGACATCAGCTACTAGAGTCAGCGCCCGCCGGGACTCCAACGCTGTCGGCATTCACGGCCTCCTGCGTCGTCGTCTTGTTCGCCAGCGCCTCGAGCACTGTACGTCCCGCCTGCCGGCGCTTCTGCGCCAGAGCCCGCTCAATCTGCTGATCATCAAGACCCACAAGTTCAAGCGCCACATCCGTATCCGCCAACCACGGAACCGCAGCAATCTGCTTCTGCCCCGCATCAGCCTGAGCCGACTTTGACAGGTACAGCGGGTTCCGCCACTTCGGAGCCAACGTCTTCCAGGAATCCGGAACACTATCGAGCCCGTTCTGCATCGCGAGAGCGCGCATCACCTGACGCTTAATGGGGATTGACCACTCGTCAGTTGCACCCTCAGCCTCCGCGATCAACGAATCGCGGCCCTGCACATACGACCCTTCCGAAGTGGGGTTCGCCATGTCAGTCAGCGCGAAGTCCTGGTCCGGAAGATCGAACTCACGAGCCTCGAGTTTCGCCAGCGCATTCAGATCCGCCAAGTGCGGCTGCGGCGACTCAGGCGACACCTGCTCGAACGTGGCACGCGGGGTCGCCGCTTCCTCGTCGTCAGGTATGCCCAATACGCGGCCCATGACATGCTGCCAAGCAGGCTTCATCGTCCCGTCAGCGTTCTTAAACACATCATCCGAAGCGCCAAGCATGACCATCTTCGGGATCGCGTAGATGTCCATGTGCGCCTCAAGACGCATCAGCGCACGAAGCGCCGCATCCTGGTGCGACATCGCCGGACGCGAGATTCGCGAACGGCCCATGCGGCGCTCAGATGACGGCTTGTAGACCATAGGTTCCACAGGGACACCGAACGAATGCTCCGAGCGCTCAACAACCCACCGGTTTCCCTCATCCTGCTCTGCGCTGATCGTCAGATCTGGCAGATACAGAACGAACCCCGTGATACGCATATCCTTGCGCGCTGTCACCGAAAGGAAGCTCGTGAGCCGACGACCACGGACGCTGTACTCACCAGTCGCATTCAGTGCGTTACGTGCATGCACCAGAGCAGACGGCTCGTCCGCATCCACCCCACGAGTCGCAACCAGGAACGAGACGCCATTGATGAGCGAATCAGTGCGCCCCTGAGCAAGCTCCGAAAGCAGCGAATTGTCGTCCTGCAGCTGCTGCATACCCAAAGAATCAAGGTCACCAGATGGCCAAATGAACCGGTCAATGTTGCACCGACGACCAAGGCCGTCTACACCCTTAGCGGTCCATCCGAGAGCAAGCGCAAGATCCTCATACTGCGGCGGGATGATATTCCCCACCTGACGGACAGCCCGCTTGCCGTCGTAATACGACGCACGACGCAGGTTGCGCGGCGCGCGATTGTCCAGCTGCTCAATCAGTAGATTCAGCGTACGAGTCTCATCGTCGGTCAGATCAGAGATCCGGATCTGCTCAGTCACATGACCACCGCCATCCTGGATCCAGTTTTACCCTGACGCTTCACGTTCTCGTTCTGCGCACCCCACAAAGCCAAAGACGCCGAAACAATCGGAGTGATGTCAGACATCGCGTCCTTCCGATTCCAAGCCCACGCACCAGCCAAAGGACGCTTACGAGCAACCGACAACGCCACATTTACCTGCGGCTGATCCGTATGGAACAACTGCTGCGACATCACGCCATCGAACAAAGCCGCGCAAGCAACCGCCATATCACGACCCTCAGCAGCAGCCAAAGTCACAACGACATCCGTACCCTTCAAGTACCAACGCCCGTTCTTCCGCTTCTCCACAAGACCCGTCATCTCATCGACCACAACAGCGTGAAGACGGTTCTTCTTCGAGAGGGTTTCAATATGAGCCGGAACCCAATCCACACCCTTACGCTGCTCATCCATCTCGACGTGCCAACGGCCATCCGGACGCTTACCCGCGAACGACACCGAAGCCACCGAACGATCCGGAGCAACATCGATCGCCAAAGACAACCGCTCAACAGCCATCGACGCCGGATCGGCGACCAGATTCCACGAGTGCTCATCAATGACCCGCGCTGTTTCGGTCGGGTCCCAGATGCCAAGAGCTTCACGGCGGAACGAGTCCTCGTCCGTCAAGTTCTCCCGCATGCGCTCGATCGACTCGACCGGGGTGCGAGACGGGAACGACGGATTCGCCTTCGCCCACTGCTCATGATCGTCAGAGTCAGCAGACGGATCCGCCGAGAACTCCACGTATACGATGTTCTTATTCCGACCCGACAGCGCCTTGCTACGACGATTCGTGAACTCTTCGCCAGGATCAGACGGGCGCGGCGGCGTCCCCATGAAGAACAGCAGTGCGCCGGCCTCTTGCTGCGACTGGTTCGCCGCAGCAACCATGTCCTCGAGCGCCTTCGTGGTCAGAATCTGACCCTCATCGAAAACCTCAGCATCAACCTTGTCAAAGCCGCGGCCGAAGCCAGCCTCACGAGCTCCGAACATGATCACCGAACCGTTGCGGAACCGGATCTCCTGCTCGCCGTTCGTTGAACGGATCGCCTGGACATGAGGCCAAATCTTCTTCTTCTTCACCATCCCCTGCAGCGAAGCGAACGTCATCGTCGCCGTGCGGGTACGGTGCGCCGTCCAGAGCGCAGTGAAACCGGGGAACAGAACGCAAAGGGCAATGATGATCATGCCGACCAAAAACGTCTTGCCGACCTGGCGTGGGATGCTCAGCACCACTCCGCCGACAGTCGCCGCGTACTTGCCATCCTTGCGCTTTCCCAAAGCGATCGAACCGACACCGTGCTGCCACGAATCGAACCGAACACCCATCTCAGCGCACTTCGCCACCACACGTGGCCAAGCCGTCGTCACGATGCCTGAAGGCATCACCACATGGCGGGCAACCTCAGATAGCCGCGGCGTCGAACTTGCCGTCTTCGACGTCGGCATGCGCTTCCGCCTCCAACTCTCGAGCGTCAAACGCGTCGATCTCGCGGGCCGTCTCCATGAGGCGCTTTGTCAGTGCCGCCAAGTCACGAGCCGGTGTATTCGGATCCTCAACAGCAACAGCAATCCGACGCCGAGAAGCGACCAACATCGCCCGAGTGTCATTCGCCGCAGCGGCCTCAGTCAGAGACAGCGGCCGGGCCGGCTTGTCATCCGCAGTGACAGCTCGGAGCTTCGGTGCAGCCATGCGTATCACCGCCTCAGAGGTTGGTACAAGTCAGATGGGGTTGGTACAAGCCATTGGAAAAAAGGTGGGAGGGGGACGGTCGCTAGCCCCGGAGGTCCAGGAGCCGCGCGAGAGGGGGCATCCCCCCACCATCCAACACCGTCGACTTGGTACAAGTTGGTTGGTACAAGTTGCCGCTTAGCGGTTGAGTGAGCCGCTTCGCCGCACGATTGGCGCGACGATTCTGGCCCGCTTCTTGCTGTTGCAGTCACGTCTTCGATGCGCTGCCTTCATGTTGGCTAGCGCATCTTGACCTCCCTTTGCGAGAGGTACGACATGATCAACGACGAATGACTTCGGGTCAGTCATCGGTAGCTTGTAATCGATACTCGAGCCGCAGAGGTAGCAGCTCGCACCCGTGGCTCGAAGCCTGGCACGTGCACGCTTAGCTTGCGCACTGTTGCGCTCAGTCATGCGTCAACCCCACTAGTGTTCGTCATCCCATGGTCGGGGCTTATCGTTGCAGCAGTAGCGTGCGGCTGATGCGTTGGGGTATTCGGCACCGCATTGTGCGCATGTGCTCACCATGCTGCGGTCGCAATCATGTGCACTGTTGACCAGGCGATGATGATGACGCAGACGATGACGGTGATGATGCCTGCGTTCTGCCACGCACGTTCACGCTTGGTCATCAGTCACGATCCTCGATGGGTTGTTCGAACACGGCGTCGATGGCTGCGATCAACGCAGGTGGTGTGTGCTGTTGTGTGGGCCAGACGTTCGACCGGACACGGTGTGAGCTCAGCGAGTCGTCATCGTTCATGGCCGTACGCCATTGTGCGGATCCATTGGATGAAAGCACCGGCCGCATCACGGCACATGTCTAGAGCGTCATCCAGAATGGCGTCTACAAATTGCGGGAGCAGGAGCAGTACTGCCGACAGAAAGCACGCACATACGAACATGGCCAGGCCAACCCCGGCGCTCATCATGCGGCTTCTTCAGCCAGTGCACGGGAGCCATCAACGATCATGTCGAGTTCGTCGAGTTCGACGACGCGATACCAGGTGGGCACGAGGACTGCGTTGATGTTGACGCCCTTGGTGGCGCAACGTACTTCGATCTCTTCGTGCAGGCTGTTCATAACGTCGTTGATGACCTTGGCTGTTGCTTCGGTCACGGGAACCTGAAGTACATGCCCGTCGATCTCGCTTGAGAGTGGCACGTCGAGCATTGCAGCCTCCGATGTGTGGTGAGTTCCCGTCCGTCACTCGAGCCGCGTGTGCTCATGTTGTGCCGTGCCTCACCCGCGCTGGCCTGTGTGGCGTCTTGGCAGGGGCCGGCTAGTCATGTTGTTGAGACGACTGGCGACGGACGGGAAGAATGTGGGTGCACGATCGAGTGGGCAGAGGCTTGGTCGAGGCGTTGTGGCTCTGACCATTTGAGCTTGCCCACTCGTCGGCGGTACGACACATGCCCAACATGTGTCGTGGTCACAAGCGGTGTGAGATTCGAACTCACATCCTCGGCGCGTTCAACGCCGCGCAGATACCAGCCCAGCGGCTACCTGCTCCCCGCTTGCAAGATTTGGGTGCCCCTTATGCGTCTCAGGGGCCACGAGCACGTATACAGTCACCTGCGTGCGTCCTGATCGTTGCGATAATCAGGGCGAGCGGGCAACAAGTAAGGCCACCTACCCGAAGGTTGATGGCCTGGTGGAGCACACAATGGTGCTACGCGGTTACAGCATAGCCGATATCAGTCGGTTGCGGTATCCGATTCTGGGTGCGAGTCGCAAGTCACTTCACCCATTCCCCGGCAACCGGTGCAAATCTGCTTCGTTCCCGCCCAGTAGCCTGTGTACCCATTACCCCGGCAGTATGGGCAAAGCTTCACTCGTAGCGTCATGCACTCATCCTCTCACTTACCTCTGCCAGTTCTTCCCCAAGTTCCTCGATCGCACCCATCGAGTCCCACCTGGTTCTGCACCTCTGGCACGTTACCTGTTCCTCCGACGTCCGCCCGTCTTCGTCCTTGCGGTAGGAGAGGATGAGCCGTGCGGGTTGCCGTTCGCCGTCCTGGTCGACCCACTGCTGGTCTTTGCAGATGACGCAGAGGTAGCCGGTGGGGATCTGTTTCACGTTGCGGTCGAGTTTGGCGGTGATGGTGCGTTCCCAGCGGCGCAGTTCGCGGACGTGCCATTCGGTGAGTTCGTCGTTGAATGCGGTCTGTGCGTCGTAGCTGACGTACCAGCGCCGGAGTGACGCGGGTAGGTCGTTGCGGTCGTACGCGGTCAGTTCATGTCGCAGCCAGTCGCGGAGTTCTGTTTGGATCTTCGTGAGCTCCCACAGTGCGTCGGAGTCGATGACGTTGCGTTCACGTGCGGACGCCGACTTGGATCCGCCATCGTTGCCGGCGGATGGTACGACAGCATCAGCCAACTGTTGCAGCAGTGCGGGGTGTTCGACGGGGACGGTGCGCAGGTATTCGCCGTCGTCGGTTGTCTGCTTCACGTTGACGACGGTCGGCTTCGTGAGGGTGTCGATGGCGTCGAGTAGGCGGCTGTCGGTCAATTGAAACCTCCGAGCGCGCCAACTCCGACGAAGTACATCACAATCACGAAAGGGCTGGCGATCACGCAGCCGCCCCAGAATGTGCTGGTCCGATCTGCTACGAAATCAGCAAGCTTGGACAGCATCAATAAGCCAACCACCGCTACCACCAGCGCGAGCGGCACCACGAGTGCCATGATCCAGGGGTTCATCGTTCTTCCTCCAAATATGCGGCGTCAGTTCCACGTCCCAGTGGCCACCGTTGAACAGAAGACGGCCCGGGAGTCGTTGTGACTTCCGGGCCGTTACGTGTGGCTTCTTCGAGTAGCCACCGTCGCATGCGTTGCTCGATCGTTTCAGGCATCGTCACCTCCTGGCCGTTCGACGACGACTTTTTCATCCAGCCAGTCGTCGCGTTCTTCGAGTGGTCGGCTGAACTCGAGCAGGCCGCAGATGGGGCCGCATGTTGGGCAGGTGTCGTGGATCAACGCGGCCACCTGACCTTCCTTAGCGGCCGGTACACATTGACCACGTACCAGCGAGTGAGTGCCAGTCGCAGCCGTTTGACATCCCGCTGCCATCCGCTGCTCACCACGGCACCTCAGCATCCGCAATCTGCCCCGCCGTGTCCCATGAGCCTGACTGCGCCTGCGTCGACTGCTGCGGTGTCGGCGACGACTGCTGGTACTGCTGTTCGCGGGGGATGATGCCGAGGGTGCCGAACTTGATGCGTACCGTTGCCGACGTGGTGCCGTCCTGACGCTGGTACAGGTTCAACTCGGGCTGCCCGGTAACAGTCACCAGTGTGCTCTTCCGCACGGAGGCTGCGATGGCTTCTGCTTCACGTTCCCAGAACGACGCCTGGAACCAGATCGTCTCGCCCGCATCAACCCACTGGTCGCCGTCCTTCTTGCGGGGGGTGTGTGCGATGTCTACGGCGATGACGGACTTGCCGTTGTGCTGCCGAAGCTCCGGATCCTTGGTGACGAAACCTTCGACGGTGATGGTTGCCTTGCTCATGCTGCTGCCTTCCGTGCCGCTCGTGCGGCGTCTTCGATAACGAGTCGCCTGATGTACTCCGACAACGACTCGTAGTGGTTGATTGCCTGCTGCTGCGCCAAGTCCCGATCGTCCGGGGTGAGGCGCAGAGTGACGGTGGTTGTTTTGGTCATTGCACTGGCTCCCACGGCCACGACGCGCCACGGATCATCCGCTTCGGCCATGCCCGCTCGTCTCGGTCACCGCGCCAACGCGACACGGCAACCGTCCTCATGTCTCCCGTCCCATCCGGGTCGGGTCGTAAACCGAAACCGAACTCAGGCCAGCCGAGCAGTGCAGCTGACCCTCGAGGGCGTAGGTCGCGCTCACCAGTAGCGGACGCTGACTTGCCGGCGTGCGCTTCCATGACGAGTGCGATGTCTCGTTCGCGCAGCGAGTCCAGTCCGACGATGAGCGGGGCTGCGTCGTCGTCGTTGTTGATCGCCTTGGGGACGAGCTTGTACAGCGGCCCGATGAACAGGACATCGGGCTTGTGGCGATCGATGAGCCGGTGGATCTCCGACAGGTGCGAACCGCGGGTGATGTCGATGCGGTTCCCAGCGACGATGTTGATTGCCAGGCCGGGATCGACTGCGCCAACTTCCTGAGCTCGACGGGCGGTGAATCGGACTGCGCGTCGCCACTGCCGTTCGGTGTTCTCGGCGTCGACCACGAGTACCTTCACCGGGTCGATCGGCTTGAACGATGTTGGGTGGATGCCTGCCGATGCGAGAACAGCGAGCTGTCGCACAAACGTCGTCTTCCCCGAACCCTCAGGGCCGGTGACGATCAGTCGATCCTTGCGTTCGAGCAGTTCCGGGATCACCCAGTCATAGGCGTCTGAGCCGGCCAGGATCTCCGCGAGCGTCTTGGTCTGCAGCATGCCTGTGCTGTGCCCGTCAACGAGCGTCTGGAGCCTGTTGAGGGCCATTGACGCGGCGTCCATTGGCGGTGCGCCTGCCGCGAGGTCTTCCTGCATCGTGTTGGCGATGCTTCGAGACTCGCGTCGGACCGCATCAGCTCGGACACCGGCTGCGTACTCCGGTGCCGCGAACGAGTACACCAGTGGGTCTGCCCAGGTGAAGACTTCCGTCTCCAACCCGCGAACACCCCAGCCTGCGAGTGCTGTGTCCACAATGGCCGCGTCGATGGCGTCGGAACGGCTGAGACGTTCCATGATGCCGTCGAAGATGACACCCATGCGTGCATCCGAGAAATCACCGGAGGCGACCATGCCGTGAATTCGGCCAGCCTGCAGCGGGTCGCGGATGATTGCACCGAGCAGGTTCTGCTCGGCCTGGGTGCCCGTCATGCGTTCATCCATGCGTCAGGGTCAACGCGCCCGTTGGGTCCGGACGGCTTGGCCTTCTTGAGCCAGGTGGTGAACGCAGCGTTCCATCGCGCTGCGTGGCGGTCGTGTGTTTCGGCGTGCAGTCGGAAGTTGTCAGCTTCCGCGATGATGTTCACTCCGCGGCTCTTGGCGAGCTCGAGGTGGCTTGCGGTCGGTGCCCAGTCCTTCGGCAATCTTGTTTCCTTGATCCGTTCATCGCCTGCAGGAAGCGAAGCTTCCGTAGCTGTAGTAGTAGCTGTAGTAGTGCGCAACCCTTGGCCGTGCCCGCCTTTTGGGGTAACTGCATGGGTAAAGCCAGGGGTAACCGCATGGGTAAACGTTGCTATCGGGGAACCCTTGGCGGCGAGCACGGTTTGCACCTGGCCAACCTCCCATTTGAGTGTCTTGTCTCGGTCGTGGAGCTTCTGCACCTCGAACGCGACCACCTCGCGGATCTTGCTGGAAGCGATCGCGGCGAACGCTGTCGTCATGGACACGACGAGTTTGGGCTGCTTCATCAGCCCGTCGTGCTTGATGAATGACCGGATGACGACTTCCTCGGTCGTTTCATCCCGCAGCACGAACGCAGCCTGTTCGAGCTCTTTGGCGGCGCGCTCCACGTCTGCCGGCGTGGTGTCGGCTGACAGCTGAGCGATACGCCCTGGCCGCCAGTCGGCGACTCCGGCGTAGCTCAGAGTCGGGTGGCTCAGCAGCAGCATGTAGAGGCGCTGTGCTTCCGCGGACAGCTTTCGCCAGTCCTCGTCTGCCCACATGTCGAGGCGGATGCTGGCTCTGTCGCGCGCCATCAGCTGTCCGCCATGATGCGACGGACACCTGCCTCGGTGATGCCGAGCGCTTCACCGATGGCCTGGTTGCTGAGGCCGTACTTGCGTGCCAGGTCGACGTACAGGGCACGTGACCGCTTGGCCTGCTCGAGCTCTTCACGGCACAGCTTGAGGTGACCCAATGCGATCTGCTGTCTGTTGTCTGACTCGGGTAGGATCGACATAGCTCGTTCCTTTGTTGAGGTGTTCGGGTTATGCCCCGGAATCGTGTTCGCGCACTTTCCGGGGCCGTCTCAATTTTACCGAACACAAGTACGAATGGCCTTGTGGAGTAGGTGTTGGCAAGTCGCCCACTTATGCACATTTGCTGTGGATAACCGTCATGCGGCTGCCTCCTGGTTGATGTGGGCGAGTAGCTGCCGGCCGATGAACTCGGTGTAGGCGGGTGGGATTGCTTCTGCGATCTCGTGCCTGTCGTTGGTCCAGTCGATGCCCATTGCCTGCTGCCACTGCTGCAACGAGCCCTTACCGCCCCCGAGCCCGTAGACGGCAAAGTAGGGGCCGTCGTAGAACTGTCCGTGACGCCAGCCAGCTACACGCCCACGGTGCGTCAGGTGCTGCGGTTCCGGTGTGGACCAGTAGCCGAGCTCGAAGTACCGGTGACGGATGACACCCAGCCCGAACATCTCGCCGCAGAGCGTGAGGTCGCGCCGAAGTGGTGCCCCCTGCACGTTCTCGATGACGTAGGGCTTGCCGATCGAGTCGAGCAGGTCACGTGTCGGCTCGATGAGTAGTGGCCACTCGTTCCCGTGCACGGCCTTGAGTGCCGTGTATCCCTGGCACGGCGGACTCGCATGGATCGCATCGAACTCGTGTCCATGTTCCGCCAGGTACTCGAGTGCGTCGGCTTGGTGGAACTCGTAGGGGTAGTTCGGCTGCGGGTCGATGTCGATGCCGAAAACTTCGAAGCCGGCACGTGCGTACCCCGTGCCAGCACCACCCGCGCAGCAGAACAGGTCGAGCAGTCGGGGCTTCAATCGTCCCCCCAGATGGATGCGTTGATTAGCCGTTCAACGTCGGTGATGCTGACGACAACGTGCTCGCAATGCAGGGACGAGTTAGCGATTGTCAGCTGCACCCGCTCAATCACTTCGTCGAGGTGTTCGCGTTTAGGCATCGTCGCCCTCCCGTCCATCGAGGATTGCGATGACAGCTTCACGACTGCCGCCGCTGCGGAGCTCAGCGCGCGCGTTGATGATGCGCCGAGCCAATCCGTTCGCACGCTCGACGGACGCGACCCACATGGTCTGTAGTTCCTCGTCCGACTTGCTGAATCGGCTCATGCGTAAACCTCTTCCACGAGCAGCTGCAGCCCTGACGCTTGTCCGGGTCGGTAGACGATCATGGGCATGACTTTCTGCATCAGGTCCGGCGTGTCATCGGGCACAACGTCCGCGTCTACAAGCCCGTCGCACAACGCCTTAAGCGTTGGCACGACGTTGTCGGCATCTCGACGTGTCGTTGTGCGGACGAACCATGTGAGGGTGACGCGCACCTTGTCGCATTTGAGGACGCCGGCACTCTTCGCGGCGTAGAACGAAGCGGCCCTGACCTGTTTGGTCAGACCCGCTTTCTTCGCCCAGTGGAGGCGTTGGTTCGCGTTGAGTGGTGGGCGTTCGTAGGGCAGGTCAAGCGTCCACTGCATCGGAACCTCCTGCCAGCTTTCGAGTACCGACTACTGCGATGTGGAGGTCATCGATTTCGATACCGGACCGCCACAGCTCGATGGCGATGTCAGCCGCCTTCGCTCGGTGCAGGCTGATCCACTCGCCCGGTCGGAACTTGTAGCCGCACGTGCATGTCAGACCGGGCTGCGTGTGGTGGTACTGCAGTTCAGTCGCGATCGCTTCTGCTCGAGTGCTCATGCGCTTGCCTCCTGCTCCTTCGCCGCGTTCATCGCTGCCCGGATCTGCCCGAGCACGTCTTCCCCTGCACCTGCGTTCTTGGCTGCGTGTCCGAGCTTGTTCAGGGCGGATACGTTGCTTCCTGCGTTGGCGAGCTCGGTTAGCCAGTCGACGGCAGGTGCGATGTCGGGCAGGGGTTCGACCGTGTACATGGCGCTCTTGCCCCGCTTGACGATGAGTGGAACCGAGAGCTTCTTACCGATGCCGCTCATGTGGGAGATGCGTGTGCCACCAGTGACGTCGTTGCCGAACCGCACCGTCTCGTCGCAGTACAGCGTGACGCGTTTCCCCACGTAGTTGGCGGCGTTTGGTCCCCAAGCCTTGACAATGACTCTGCGCATTGACTTCCCGGGACGCCACACGCGGGGGAACTCGCGAAGGTGGAAGTTGAACGGTTGGTCGGCGTTGTTCGCGGTGACACGTTCGATGGTGAACGTGCGGGGGCCACTGAGTAGATCGATCGCGTCCAATTGGTCCGACTTCGGGGCGATGCTTTCGGTGAGGTCGATGGTCACTGGTTGAGCTCGCTTTCGTTGATTACAGCGGCTACTGCTCGGAGGTAATCAGCCTCGAGAATGTTCCCGTTACCCGTGCGGTTGTTCATGACGCTGACCGGATCCTTGAATCCAGGCCAGTTGTACGGATAGGTAATTTCGATGTGACCGAATGGATCCGGCAGCGTCGTGGCCTTTTCGTTCTTCATGAGAGCTCCATATCTGCAAAGTGATCAACCCGTTCTGCAACGGGTCGGCCTGCTGTTGCTGTGGTGTAGGCGGCGATGATGTCGGCTGCTTGCTGTTCATATGCGTTGAGTGCGGCGACGATTGCCGCATCCCACTTCTCGTCGCGGTAGACGCGCTTCACGAAAAGTGGCCAACCGCCCGAATAAGAGCAGTAGTCCCACCACTCGCGGTCAAAGACGAACATGCAAGCGTGTACTTGGGCGAGATTGGCCGGCGGAACACGGTCTTCGAGGAACGTTCGGAGCTGCACCTTTGGAACGCGTGACTTGACTTCCAAGCCGCCCTTGTCGCCTACGAGGCCATCGGGAGACGCCCCCAGCGTGTATCCGTCTACGTCAAGCGTTCCGAATCCGACTTCCTCGACGGGTGCGTAGTTCTCGGCGTACAGCTCCCTCGCGTATGGCTCATCCAGCGTCCCGCGTTGCATGTCGAACGATGGGTGCACGTATTCGACGTGACCGCTGATCCGTTCAGCGATAAGTGTCTGCATGAGCCCCCGTGCCGTGTCGTTGTCTGCGATCTTGCCGGTGGGTGTGAGCAGTTTGCCGATAGTCGATGCGGTAAGTAGCCCGCATCTGAGGTCGAGCCACCGCTGACTTCCTTGCTCTACATCGTGGATTGTGAGCGTCATGCGTCCTCCTTGGCGACATGCTTGCCGTGGCCGCGCATGTTCTCTTCGGCCGCGGCAACAGCGCGCATTTTCTTGTCCGGGTCGATGTATCCGCCGGTGATTGCGTTCAAGTACTGCCAATACGCCGCCCACTCTTTTGCCTGGTAGCCGATGCGTGTGTGGCGCGGCGAGCGATTGGCTACCATCCCCGCATTTCCTTCCTGAATCGCATGATGATGACCCAGCGTTGCCAACGGTTTGGGAGTGTGCACCATTCGTCGGGTGAGGTTCGGTCCCATCCGGTGCAGTAGGTGCCGGTCATGCTGCGTCCTCCGTGCTGCCTTCGTGTCGCCATTCACAGTCGGCTGCGATTGACCAGGATTCGTACTGTTCTTCGCAGATGGCGCATTCGTAGAAGTGGACTTCGCGTGGCATCACTGGTCCCCGTATCTGTCGTTGGCGTTGACGGCTGCTTTGATGCCATCGAGGCGGATGAGGTCTGCGGCTAGTGCGTCGAGTTCCCATCGGCGGAACTCACCGTTGGCTACGACGACGCCTTCATCCCACGCCTTCCACGACCCGTCTTCGAAGAGCTCGAAGTCGTAGTCGGCGGATTGAAAGACGGGTTCGTCATCGTTCATGTCGCCGCTCCCTCGTACACGTCGGTCACGTTGTCAACCACGGTTGGTAGGTACGCTTTCAACGCTGCGAGGTCGCGTGCGTCGAGGGTGCCGGTTGTCCACGATTGGTTGTCACGCATGTAGGCGAGGTATTCGCCGTCTGCGTAGATGAGAAGCCGCCCATCGTTGAGAACGAGGGGCGGCTGGCGGAACGATTCGCGGGTGCCGGTCATGTGCCCATCCGGTTATCGGCGGCAAGGATTGCGGCGGCGATGGAATCTACATTAAGCTCACGAGCACCCCAGCCTGCAGCTTGTTCCCAAATGCGAAACATCGTGTCGATCGCGTCGAGCAGGTCGGGGTTGCACGCGGTGCCGATGATGAGTGCTTCGTTGCCGGGAAGGAACTCTGACACCACGGCATCGATGGTCGTAACGTCTTCCTGCGCCGACTTGCGCCACTTCGCGAGTACGTCCCGTGCATTCTGAATGTCGTTCACCGGATGTCTCCAATGCTGTCTGCGATGTCGTGGAAGGTGACACGTTCACTGTCGGTGAGCTGCACGTCGTCGTGTTCACCTGTGACGCGCATCGATGCCGCGTATTGGGCTTTCAGGATCCGTGACCACTGTTCGGGGTTGAGGAATGGCATGTCATACCGGTCCGATGAGTGCGGATGGTGCGAGTAGGAGGCAGAGGAATGCGAGTGCGACGAGGAACCGGCATGACTGCTGCACGAACCATGCGGGCGTGTATTTGCGGGGAGTCATCGGTCGGCTCCGTTCTGGATCAGGGCGAGGACACGCAGCACTAGTCGCCCGATGGGCAGGTTCGCGGCCATCTCCCCCCACTTCCGCAAGTCGTCGATGTCCCGCTGCTGGTCGGGGGTGATCTGCTCGTGGGTCGGCGGGTGCGGGGAGGGTGCGTAGGGTGATCGCAAAACGCGCTCGATCTGGACCGGGCATCGGCTCGTCGGTGGTCGGCACCGGGCGCTCGACGCGGACGCACCACTTGCAGCTGGTCGGCTCGTATTCGCTCATGTTCTATCTCCTTGGCAGATGTTGCATGTTTTTGCTGCTGCGTCGTTCGCGACCGTTCATGTCGCCGCCGCGTGCGTAGTCGATGTGCCATGCATGTTCCGTGGACCAGAGCACTGTCATGACTGTTGTTCCGTCTTCGGTGATGGATAGGGTGATGCGGTCGCGGATGTAGCACCAGGCGCGGTATTTCGTGGACCAGGTGATGTCTGCGGGGTGGTCGAAGCAGGCGCGAATTTCTTCACCCGTGACACCCATCTCGAGTGCACGGTCAATGGCGTGCTTCGACATGGTGAACGGGAGATCGGCGGTCATGCTGTTCCATCCTTCTGTGACGCGCGACCGTTGAACCAGCCAGCGAGGAAGGCTTGGCGCGACTCGTCAGTGAGATCGCCCACCCACGTCTCAGCGAACCGGTCGTAATGCTGCTCAGCGACGTTGAACAGAACGTCGTAGTTGGGGAAGTCGTCTCTGGTCATGGATGTCTCTCTCAGTTGACGAACTGCAAGTCGATGCCTAGTTCGATTTTGTAAGCGCCTGTCGATGACGGCTGCATTACGTGGCGTCTAGCAAGCCGAGCCGCTGCGGACACGGTGAACCCGCCGCGCGTTAGGCGACCCATCTCGATGGCGATAAGTGCCTCGTCTTCGGGCCACACCCGATCGGCGAATGCCTCGCCAGTTGTGGTTGTGGGGTGCAGGTAGCCGGAGCGCACCCAGACGTCTAGCTGCCGGTAGCTGATGCCTGCTTCGTTCATCACCCAGTAGGACCGTCGTTTGTCGCGGGCCATTTCCAGGTTGATTGCGTCGCGATGATGCTGCTGCCACATCTTGCGTTCGTTCCTCGACTGCAAAACCGCCGGGGAACGTTCACCGCATTTGCACACCGCGAACCCCGAGCCGCTTTTCTCGCGGTCGATCAGGCCGTGTCGTAAGTTGGCGTTCCCGTACCGGCTCATGAGGCACGTTTCCTCACGCTGGCAATTCGCTCGCACTCTCGACACCGCCACTGCCCGCTCTTCACCCGCCGGCCGTACCGGGTGCGAAGGTGTCCGTGGAGGCAGTACGGATCATTACGGGAGGTACGGGTGACGGTTGAGCGGGTCCATGCGTCACGGGATTTGGTGTTGTTCGCTCGCTCGTAGCTGTCCATGCCGAGCGCTTGGAGTGCACGGTTGAGTTCGTCGCCTTCGAGTCGGGCGATCAGTAGGTCGCGTACAGCATCTTCGGCGTCGCCCTGAGAGGGCATGGGTCGTGGATCATCCGTGCGCAGATCGGTCGGCGCGAACGGCGCAGTCATGCGTGCGCCACCTTCCGCCACTGCTGCGTACGACGGCCGGAGTCGGTCATGGAGTAGATGCCGGTGAACTCGACTAGTCCGCGTCGTGTGAGCTCGGATCTCCTGGACCTGACTGACTGAGGTGTCGGCATCACCCATCCGTGCTGCCGTGACTCAGCGATGTACGCGGTGTACAGGCTGTCATCGGTCATGCCGGCGTTGTTGCCGGTCACTTCCGCGTCGTGCTCGAGGATGTCGAGGATGTGCTGCTGAACGATGGTCGGGTTCCACGCGGACGATGCGGCCTCGTGCGATGTGGTCGGGTCTGTGGTGCGGGCGTTAGGCATTGCTCTTCCCCTTAAACGCGTCAGTCCCGCACGTGCAGCACGTCCATGTGCCAGTAGTGCGGGTGAAAAGGTGGGTGTGTTCAATCACGGCGCTTGCCCTCTGCAATGCGGGACCAGAGTTGGCCGGGAACGCCGTCCGCGATTCGCCAGATGCGGCTGTGGTCCCCGTTGAACTTTCGGTCGTCCATCGGGTGCAAGCGTGGCGATCGTTTGGCGTTGTGCGCGACGATTCGTGCCGTCACTTCTCTACCTCCACAACGTGTTGGTCGTACCGGAACTCGTGTTGAATGCGCAACGTGTCCGCGTACTCACGAGTCACAATGTTTGACCGCTTCCACGAACAGGTACGGCATCTCAGGTTGAAAGCTTCGAGCATCAGGAAACTCGCTCCGCCACCAAAATGTCGATGGTTACGACGTGCCGACCGGCGTCGATAGCGTCTCGGAGCGGGCACGCCGTCCCATAGGTGTCGACGTCGCCGTACTCGTGACCGGTCAACGAGTTGTAAACGCGGTACTTGTGGTTCATGTTCTGCGCCCTTCGTCGGGTTGGATAGTTGAAGAGTGCCGGGGAGGTTCGGGTCAGCCCCGGAACTCAGTGCCCTATCGCCGATTCGCACGGCCCGCAGTCTGAGCTGCGTTCGCTTTCGCTAGGGCTGCCTCAGTTCGGTACCCGGAGCCAATGGCCCTCGTGTGATACCCCGTCGAGGCGAAGTGTTTGATGCCGCCGGGATCTACCGGCCGGACTTTCCACATCCCCCGCCCCACCTGAACGTCTAACTCGGTGGGCTTAGGGGCCATATGTGATGTCGCCACGCGTCGAAGCCGACTCGTCGAGTAGGGGCTCTTCGTGGCGTATTTTGGGGTCAACAAACAGCGCCATCCACATGGCGCACTGTTTGCGGTAGAACTCCCGGCTTGTTAGATGCCGGGTCTTTCGTCAGGGAGTGATGCGAACCAACGGTCCGCCTCCTGGATTCCGATGAGCGGCTTGCGGCCGAGGTACTTGGGGAACAGCTTCTTGTCCGCAATGTCTGCGCGGATGTAGGAGACGCTCACTTCGTACGCTTCGGACATGCTCTGAACTGAGTACGCCCGTTTGCCGCGCTCAATCTCTGGGGTGTCTGCGCTCATGCGGCAGCTCCAATCAGATCTGCGGGGTGAACACGCAAAACGCCGCCGACTGCAATGAGCTCGGCCACTGTGAACTCGTCGCGCATTGCGAGTCGTTCGTTGAGGTCGGGCACGCTGATGTCGGCGGCGTGTGCGATGGTGCTGGGAGCAACGGTGCTGTCGGTGATCGCCAGGTTGAGGCGGTCAACGACCGTTGCGACTGCTGCTCTGAACTCCATACGATGACCATACAGCACCATATGGTGTCTAGCAACACCCTCATGGCGCTGATTTGATCGTTCTTGCTGTACGGTTGACGTATGGCAGGAGACGCTAAGAGCGCCGTGAACAAGGCGCTGGGCAACGAGGTGCGTGTCTGGCGCACCCGCCGTGGGCTGTCACGTGACGCGCTTGCCGAGAAGACCGGCCTGCAGCGCACGCAGCTTGCACGGATCGAGAACAACGAGCGGGACATTTCGCTGAGTCAGTTGTTCCAGATCGCGTGGGCGTTGGACGTGGATCCTGAGCGGATCGTCCGCGACGCGATCGACGCGAACGGCGGGATGGAGGCTCTGATTGAAGAGGACACCGAGTAAACCCGGGTACGCAGAAACGCCCCTCACCGACTCAGGTGAGGGGCGTTTCTAGTTCCGGTACTTCAACTGACGATCTCCTTGTCGCCGATGCGGTACACGCCCTGTGTTTCGATCCAACTGTGGAGCTCGTGTGCGGCTTCGAGCAGGGATGCCTTCACATTGTCGGGTAGTGGCGCGTAGTCGAACTCAGTGGTGCACTCCACGAAGCCAGTAGCAAGCTTCTCGAGCACGTCATCTGTGTCCCTGTTGGCTCGGTCGCGCATGAGCGCCCGGTCGAGAGCGGTTGCCCATGAAGTCACAGCACGTCCGCCTTGACCACTAGCGACGCCACGACGCAGGCCGCAGCAACTACCACGTTGACGACGATCGCGGTGCCGTAGTAGCGGTTGAACAGCCACGTGCCGTAGAACCACATGGCGCGCAGGTCGCGTTCGCGACGTGCGCGGGCGACGTGGGCTCGGATGCTCGCGTTTGACTCGGTGCTGTCGGTCATCGGTCGCTCCGAATTGTCTCGATGTGGTCGCTGTGCGTAGTGCGGTACGGCCAGCAGGTGAACCCGTTGTCGTTTCGCCACCCGTCAGCCCAGTCCAGGGTCACGCGTTCCTGGCATCCAGGGCATGTGATGGTGTCGCCGACGTTGGCAACGACTGGTTCGCGCATAGGGGTACAGTCGGGTGTTCCGGTCCGTGGGTCGCCGGTGCCGTGGATCTCACCGCAGAAGCAAAATCCGGACGACTCATGGGACATGGCTTGCCATGTGCTCACAGCGCTTCCGCCTTCCAGCAAATGCAAAAACCGTTTGGAAAAGAGGGGGTCGCATAAGCGCAATCAGCGCGCCCATGCGGCGCGTTCTCGATCGCAGAGTGCAGGCCTTCGGCACGCTGACGTTGGTAGCGAGCCGCGCCATTGGTGACTTCAAGGTCGGCTCGCAGTCGGCCTACCTCGGCGGCAGCGGCATTGAAGCCGACTGTGAAAGCTTCCCGTGGGCTCTTGTCCATGCCGAACAGAAGGCCTTGGCTCTTGCCTGCGGCTGTATATTCATTCCACGCTGTGTCTCTCAGCGCATCCAAGTTCACCGCGTTAGTCATCGTCGCCGCCTTCGTTGAATCCTCCGGGCTGTCCTGCAGGGCCAGCGCACGCATCTGTTCCGGGGTGGGTGCGGTCATGCGATTACCAGCTCTCGGACCTGGTTGGCGGCCTTGTCGACTACCTGGATGACGTGGCCCTGCATGATCTCGTCGTCGAGGAACTTCGCCACGGACACCATGCGGCGAACCGTTTCGGTGAACGAGAGGCCGCGACGCTCAGCCAGCAACTTCAAGTCGCCGGCCGTTTCGCTGTTCATGTTGACACTCAGCCGTGTCAGACGCGGTGTGGTTTCCATGTGACGATTCTACACCGTACGGTGGCAAACCGCCACCATACGGTGTCAAGCTCCGAGGGCGCGCTTGTCTTCGAACAGGACAGACATCGCTTGCAGTCCGAGCCTCATCCGTTCCACATCATGCTTGCGTCGGTAGTCGTTGGTTTGCAGTCGGGATGCGTGGCCGGCGATCTGCACGATCAGGTCGTCAGGGAGCCCAGCAATCGTCAGCAGGTCGATCGCCCCATGCCGCAAATCGTGCAGGCGAACGTTCTTCTCGATGCCGGTCTGCTCGAGCATGGTCCGCCAGTTACGGGAGTGATTGTTCGGGTCGAGCGGCTTCCCACGCGTCGTGAACAGGAACCCGTTCTGCCCAGCCGGGTACTCAGCCATGTGGTCACGGAGAACAGTAGCCAGCGGGTCAACGAGCGGGATGATGCGCCACCCGTTGCGTGACTTCGGCCGGGTGAGGAACAGTCCCCCGCCAACAGGCTTGTACTCGTAGTCGTTGGGGACGTCGAGGTGCCGTTCGGGGCAGGACGCACCGTTCGTGTAGTCGCATTCGCCGTCGCAGCCGTGCTCCCACTTGAGGCGTTGCAGCTGCCAGGAGATGTCGAGCACGTCGGTCACGCGGTCTTCTTGCAGGCCGAGGACTTCACCACGTCGGAGCCCGTACAGGAGTGTCGTGGCCCAGAGCGCGAACTGTGGTCCGCCTTGCTCACGGACGTGCGCGTACAGGTCGAGTGTTTCCTGCAGGTCGAGGACTTCAAGCTTCGACACACCCTTGCGTGGTGCGGCCATCAGTTTCGCGGGGTTCCGGTTCAGCTTCTGCTCACGGACGGCCCACTCGAACGCGACCGACATGATGCGGTGCGCTGTGACAGCCGTGTCCGGGGATCCGCCGGCGTCGACCATCGCCTCAGTCACTTGCCGGATGTGTGCCGCTTTCAGATGCGACATGCGGACGGTGCCGATGGTGGGGACAACCCAGATGCGGCTGATCTGCTCGTACCGTTCGAACGTTTTCGGGCGCACGTCTTTGATGGCGATGTTCTTCAGCCAGTACGCGAACCACTGCTTGACGGTCATGTCGTTCGTGTTGAGGTCGCCGTACTCCCGGAGCTCAGCCCGGTAGCGGTCCATCTCGGCGAGCACTTCGGCTTTGCTGGTGCGTCGGATGACCTTGCGGCGGCGTTTCCCGTCACGGCTGGGGAGCGTGATCGCTGTCACCCAGTAGCCGCGGTCGTCCTTGTAGACGCTGGACTCACCCTTGCCGCGGGTCATCGGGCGGTCGACTTCCAGCAGGTGCAGTTGCTCATGTCTCGCGGGGCAACACCGAATCCGCATGACTCGTCACGGTCGTGTGGCGCGTTCTCGATCAGGGAACGCAGCTTGTCAACGGTCTCCGTTGCCTGGACAAGCGCACCGCCGACTGTCACGCCGCTCTCGTAGCGGTACCGCACGCTGCTCGCGTCCTGCTCACTCAGCCGCAGCCGGTCCACATCGTCGGCGGTGGCGCGCCACAGAGGTCCGTCGCCTGTCTGGTAGTAGTCGGCACGCTCGCCTGCCTTGCGCAGTGCGTCCGTGTTCACCGGGTCAGTCATGGCTTGCCTCCATTGCGTCGGCGGAGTAGCCGCCCAAATGGCCGGTACGCGGCGACGACCAGAAAGCGTGTCATCGCGAGTCGAAGTCGCTCCGTGTCTCGCTGCCAATCACTCATCACGGTCCTCCTGCGGTGCACCATTGGCAATGAGGGAGTCAGGGAGATCGCTGACGAAGATGACATCAACCGGCCGGTTCGTGATCGGGTGCATCATCATCGGGGATGCGAAGGTCAGGTTGCGCACCGCTTCAAGTTGGTCGGCGGCGGTACGGAGAGCGACGGCGGTGTTCTGATGCCACGCGATCCTGTCTTCGTACTCGTAGACGTCGCCGTACTCGGGCTGATCTTCCTTTTCGGCCCGATCGAGTATGTATTCACCGGCTTCCCGAGAGTGCTCGTCCGCCAGCGCGCGCATCTGCTCCGGGGTCATCGGTAGTCCGCCTTTCGTGAGTCGGCGTACGGCGCAAGCAGCTCGTCCAGGTCAGCAGCGGAAGCCGCACGCTCTTCGAGTGCATCGGCCACCGGTCGCCCGTTCACAATGTCGCGGTCAGCACTCTGGTAGACGTTCCACGTGATTGCTGCGCGAGCAAGTATCTGCTCCGGGGTGGGGGTGGTCATGACTGCTCCTTGTGTCTGTGTTCGTTGCCGTTGGCCCGGTCTCCGTTGACCGGAAATACTCTTCTTGGCGTGTGTCGGTGGTCACGCATAACGTGGTCGTGTTCCTCTCCTGGTTAGGTCAGGTGTGGGGCTGAGGGTCGGTCCGTTGCTGCGGGCCGGCCCTCGCTTGGTTCAGTTGCCCGTCAGCACTTCTTCCCACGATGTAGTCGTGGTGACGACGGTCTTCGTGCGGGTCACGAGCGAGGCGCTGATCACGTCTCTACCCCACTTCTGCGGGTTGCTCATGATGTCCTGAATGCCCCTCACTCGTCCTCGAGCCTGGTCCTCGCTCTCGACAACGATCTTGTCGGCCGGGCGTTCGCCGCCGCGGGGTTTGCGGTAACGGATGTGGACCCCATACTCGACGGCAACTTTCTCGTCGTGAGAGCCGGAACGGACGTCGCTAGTCTGAATGCTCATCTTCTTCTCCTGCCGCACATGTGAGTCTGGTGCCAATCGTGTAGCCATTGTGGTGCCACCTGACGTTCAGTGGTGGTCCGTACGGTGTCAGCATACATCCAAAGCGACTCCATGCAACACCATGTGGTGGTAATTCACCGTACTTGTAATACGGGGGTTGCGGGTTCAAGTCCCGCTGCCGGCCCCAGACGAAGCGATGCCCCGGGCGAAGTCTCGCCCGGGGCATCGGCACACGGAACGCGGATCAGGGGGCGTTCCGGGCGCTGGACGCGGTAACCAGCCGGTCGTGCGACGAGGATGACACCTCACCGACCCGCGCGTCCACACCCTGACCCCACATCCGCGGAAATCCGCACGATGTGCACGAACGCGCAGGGGTCCTGTCCGCTCAGCGTCCGCCAGCTCGGCACCCGCCGGCTCAGCGCCCGCCGGTGATCTTCCGCTCCCGCTGCGCGACGCCGGCCGTGCCGTAGGGGTAGTCGTCGATGCGGGGAGCGCTGGCGTCGGTCAGCCGGTCGAGCTCGTCGTCGGTGAGCACCAGGTCCGCGGCACCGAGGTTGTCCTCGAGCTGCGACAGGGTGCGGACGCCGAGGATCACGCTCGTGACCGCGGGACGGGCCAGCAGCCAGGCGAGCGCGACCTGCGACTTCGACGCGTCGTGGGCGTCGGCCACCTCGGAGACGGCGTCGAGCACCTCCCACGTGCGCTCGTCGCCGTTGCGGGCTTCCCAGGCCTCCATGCCGCGCTGCGGGTTCTCGCCCAGGCGGGTGGCACCGGTCGGGGCCTCGTCGCGCTGGTACTTGCCGGAGAGCCAGCCGCCGGCCAGCGGCGACCAGGGCAGCAGGCCGATGCCGGCGTCGAGGCAGGCGGGCACGACCTCGTGCTCGATGTCGCGGACGAGCAGGTTGTACTGCGGCTGCAGAGTGGCGGGCGGCGCCCAGCCGTGCGCCTTCGCCTCGTAGACGGCCTTGGTGACCTGGTAGCCGAGGTAGTTCGAGAACCCGTAGGAGCCGATCTTGCCGGCGGACACGGCGTCGTCGAGGAACCGCAGGGTCTCGTCGATGGGGGTCAGGGCGTCCCACGCGTGCATCTGGTACAGGTCGATGTGGTCGACGCCGAGCCGCTCGAGCGAGGCGTCGAGGGCCACGCGCAGGTGTCGTCGGGACAGGCCGAGGTCGTTCGGGCCGTCGCCCTGCGGGAACCGGCCCTTGGTGGCGAGGACGACCTGCGCGGCCTCGGTGGGGTGTGCTGCGAGCCAGCGGCCGATGATCCGCTCGGACTCGTTGCCGGAGTAGACGTCCGCCGTGTCGACGAGCGTGCCACCGGCGGCCACGAAGGCGTCGAGGATGGCGTGTGAGGTGGGTTCGTCGGCTTCGCTGCCGAACGTCATGGTGCCGAGGGTCAGCGTCGACACCGATGTCCCGCTGTTGCCGAGGAGTCTGTAGTCCATGGCGGGGACGGTACGCCCGGTGCCGTCCGACCGAGGGGACCCACGAGTACCCCTCAGCGCGGGGCGGACAGGAACCGCAGTGCCGCTTCGCGGAACGGCCGCGAGGTCGGGGCGTTGAAGTGGTTGCGCCCGGGGATCTCGAAGAAGGTGGCGTCCGGCGCGGCCTCGGCGAGCCGGACCGCGCTGTCGCGGATGCCGTCCTCGCTGCCCGCGGCGATCAGGAGCGGCTGCGCCGGGGCGTTCTCCGGGGTCGGCTCGATGCTGTTCCGCATCCCCTCGACCATGGCCACGAGCGCGCCGAGGTCGTTGCCCTCGACGTTGCCCGCCATCGTCAGGTAGCCGTTCGTGACGCGGTCCTCGATGGGGGTGCCGTCGCCGATGTACGCCTTCGCCTGGTCGACGCGGACGCGACGCATCGGGTCGGCGTCCGGGATCCCGCCGAACACCGCACGCGAGATCCGACCGGGCAGCCGTTCGGCGGTGTGCCAGCCGACCCGTGCGCCGAGCGAGTACCCGAGGAACGCGACGTCGTCGAGCAGGTACGTGTCGATGACCGTGGTGACGTCGGCGACGAGCAGGTCCATCGAGTACGCACCGGGGTCGTGCGGCTTCGCGCTCGCGCCGTGCCCGCGCTGGTCGAGCGCCAGGACCCGGTACCCGGCACGGACCAGGTGCCGCGTCCAGCCCGAGGCGTGCCAGTTGAGCACCGCACCGGAGGCGAAGCCGTGCACCGCGATGACGGCCGGGGCGTCGGGGTCGCCGAAGTCGTAGGTCGCGAGTCGCAGCCCGTCGGGCGACATCACGAACCGGGGGCGGGGCGCTTCGGGGACGAGTGACATGTCCTCTCAAGCGTATCGGGGCAGTGTGGTGGCCATCGACGGCTACGGCGGCGATCAGATCCGGGCGGCGGAACGCCCCCACCTCGACGCGGGGGAACCCCTGATGCAACGGGCCGCCGACGGGCTCGCGCGCATCGTGGGCGACCTGCTGGACGACCCGGCCGTGCGGCCGGTCGACGGGCCGGGATCCGTCCTCGTGCTCGCCGGCAGCGGCGACAACGGCGGTGACGCCCTGTTCGCGGGCGCTCGCCTGGCAGCGGCCGGGAGGCACGTGGCGGTCCTGCGCGTCGGCTCCCGTGTCCACGAGGCCGGCCTGGCAGCGGCACTGGACGCCGGCGCCCGTCTGGTCAACGGCCCGTCCGGCACCTCGGGACCGAACGCGGGCGGAGCGGCCGACATCCTGCGGGCCGCCGGCCGGAGCGACGGCGAACGCCTGGCGGACGTCGCGACCGAGGCGGCACTCGGGGCCGACCTGGTGCTCGACGGCATCCTCGGCATCGGGGTGCACGGCGCGAACGCACTGCGGTCCCCCGCGCGGGACGTCGTGGACGCCATCCGTGAGCTCGCCCGCGACCAGCGTGCGCCGTTCGTCGTCGCGGTGGACGTGCCGAGCGGCATCGACGTGGACACCGGCGGCGTCGCGGACGACCACGTCCTGCACGCCGACGTCACCGTCACCTTCGGCGGTGTGAAGGCCGGCCTGCTGACCGGACCCGCCGCCACCCTCGCCGGGCGGATCGAACTCGTCGACGTCGGGATCGGTGCGGACCTGGCGACGACGGAGCCGCTGATCCGCACCTGACCCCTCGCCCGTCAGTGCTGCTCGAACGTCAGTGCTGCTCGTACAGCACGGGCTCCGGCAGACCGTGCTCGGCGCGGACGCTGCGTGCGATGCCCTCGATCGCGACCAGGGCGTCGACCACGAGCTCCGGCGTCACCGGGAACGGCATGTTGTGGATGGTCTCGCCCTCCACCGTCGCGGCCTCGGCCACGGCGCGCAGCACGTCGCGGTCGTCGACCGTCAGGCCGATCTCGGTCAGGGTGTTCGGCAGGCCGACCTTCGTGGTGAAGACGACGAAGTCCTCGATCTCCTCGGCCGGGGCACCCTCGAGCACCAGCTGGGCGATCGTCCCGATGTTCACCTTCTGCCCGTGGGCCAGGCCGTGCGCCTGCGGAGCCGCGGTCAGCCCGTTGTGGATCGCGTGGGCGGCGGCGAGCCCACCGGACTCGAAGCCCAGGCCGGACAGCAGCGTGTTCGCCTCGACGACCTTCTCGAGCGCCGGGGTGACGACCTTGGCCTTGACGGCCTCGATGGCCTGCAGGGCGTTCTCGTGCAGGAGCTTCCACGACAGCTCGGCGAGCGCGACGCCGGTCTGGGTCTGCAGGCCGCCGGCCATGGTGTCGGCGTTGGCGCGCTTCGCGGCACGGGCCTCGACCCAGGTCGCCAGCGCGTCGCCGATGCCCGCGACCAGGAACTGCACCGGCGCGTTGGCGACGAGCCTGGTGTCGATGAGCACCAGGTCCGGGTTGTGCGGGAAGAAGCGGTACTCGATGAACTCGCCCTCGGCGGTGTAGATGACGGCGAGCGCCGAGGTCGGGGCGTCGGTGGACGCAGCCGTCGGCACGCTGGCCCACCGGATGCCGGCGAGGTGCCCAGCGGCCTTCGCGGCGTCGATCGCGGAGCCTCCACCGAGCCCCACGATGACGTCGGCGTCCGTCGCGCGGATCTGCTCGACGAGCTCGTCCACGGCCTCGGGGGTGGCGAAGCGGCCGAACCCGACACGCTCCACGGCCAGGTCGGCGGACCGGAAGCTCTCGGAGACGGCGGTCTCCACGATGCCCCAGACCACGTCGTCGGCGACGATCAGGGGCCGCTTGCCGATCGGGGCGATGAACTCGCCGACGCGGGTGATCGCATCCTTGCCCTGGACGTAGCGGGCGGGGCTCATCACGGTGCTGATGGGAGTGGCCATTGTGCGGTTCCTTCCGGTTGTACGACAGGTGTACGACAGGTGTCGGGGTGGCCGACGCCGCCGACGGTACGCGGGGCCGCTGATCGGGAGGTGCTGATCGGTAGGTTCGGGACTATGACGTTCAACGACGACTCGCAACTCCGGGGCGGCAAGGTCAAGCGGCGGGGTCGCACCACGGCGATCGGCGGAGGCGCCGTGGGCGTCGGCGCCATCGTGGTGTTCCTGATCCTGCAGTTCACCGGCGTCGACGTGAGCGGGATCGTCGGCGGCGGCAACGGCCTGACGACGATCCAGCAGGGGGGCGAGTCCGTCGATGCCGCCCCCGAGTGCCGGACCGGGCGCGACGCCAACCTGCGCGTCGAGTGCCGGATGGAGGGCGCGGCCGAGTCGCTCGACGCCTACTGGACGTCCGAGGCGCGGTCGCTCGGCATCTCGTACACGGCACCGGAGTTCTTCCTGTTCCAGGACTCCACCGACACCTCGTGCGGGCAGGCCTCGGCCGCGACCGGCCCGTTCTACTGCCCACCGGACCGTGCGGTCTTCCTGGACACCGCGTTCTACGACGACCTGCAGTCGCAGTACGGCTCGTCCGGCGGTCCGCTCGCGCAGATGTACGTCGTCGCGCACGAGTGGGCGCACCACATCCAGCAGCTGCAGGGGTCGTTCGCGAACACCGACCGCTCCGGCACAGGGGCGTCGTCGGGCAGCGTCCGCGTCGAGCTGCAGGCTGACTGCTACGCCGGGGCCTGGGTCGGCGACGCCGCCACGACGAAGGACGCGAACGGCGAGACGTTCTTCGAACCGATCACCCGCTCCCAGATCACCGACGCCCTGTCGGCGGCGAGCGCCGTGGGCGACGACAGCATCCAGGAGCGCGCGACCGGCCGCGTCGACCCGGACTCGTTCACGCACGGGTCGAGCGAGCAGCGACAGCGCTGGTTCCTGCGGGGCTACCAGCAGGGCGCGACGAGCTGCGACACCCTGAGCATCCCGGGTTCGGCCCTGTAGCCGCACCGTCGAACCACGGGAGGCCCGGTGCCAGCTGGCACCGGGCCTCCCGTCCGTGGTCAGCGCGTCAGCGCTCGTTCAGACGTCAGCGCTCGTCCGGCCGTCAGCGCTTGGTCGGCGTGGGCGTGGGGGTCGCGCTCGGCGTGGGCGTCGGGGTGGCGTCGGTCGCCCCGGCGGCCGTCACCACGAAGGTGCGGAAGTCGTCGTTCGTGACCGGGGAGGTCAGCTCGTACCGCTGCCCGTTCACGAGCACGAGCGGCGTGCCGGGGAACTCCTTGAGCGTCGACCCGGGGATCGTGCCGTCCGACACCGCCGTCGTCTGCTCGTCCACCCACTTGGCGTAGTCCTGGTCGGCGATGCAGCTCCGGACGGCGCTCCGTTCCTGCAGCCCCTGCACGCCCGTGACGACGTCGGTGAGCTCCGCGTCGGTCAGACCAGGGGTGCCCTCGTCCGGCTGCTTCGCGAAGAGCGCCTGGTTCACCGCGTAGAACTGGTTCGGGGAGTGCTCGGCGACGCAGGCGGCGGCGTTCGCGGCGCGGAGCGAGTACTTCGTGCCCTGCGAGCGGTTCGACAGGACCGCGACCGGGTGGATGTCGACCGTGGCCGCACCGGAGTCGACGAGGTCCTTGATGTAGTCGCCGTTCGCCTGCTCGAACTGGCCGCAGCCCGGGCAGAGGTAGTCGACGTACAGGGTGATCCGGACGGTACCGGCGCCGTCGGTCGCGGCGCTGCTCGGCGACGCGGAAGCCGATCCGGACCCGGACGCCGCGACGGGCTTCAGACCCTGCCCGATGGTGATGCCGCCCTGCGACATGGTCGACGGGCCGGGGCCCGCGGGCTTCACGGAGTCGACCAGCACGAGCGTGACGATCGTCGCGGCGGCGAGGAGCACGACCCCGAGCCCGATCTGCAGGCCGAGCCGGACACCACGCTGGCGTCGCTTCTGCTGGGTCCGGGCACGCTGGGCTCGCTGGCGGGCGGCTTCACGGCGCTCGTTCCGCGCGGCGCGGGCGGCACCCTCGGGGCGGTTGTTCATCGGTGCGTCGTCCTCCTGATCGGTGTCCGCTCGGCGTTCCCCTGCTCGGCGGACGGACCCGGCGATTGTAGTGGGGCGCTCTGGGAAGCCGCCGACCAAGGGGGAAAACACTGGCGCACCCGGGTGAACTCGTGTTGTATGAACCTCGACAGTCGACGGCGACTGTCCGGGGCCCGTACGGGCACACCGCTTCACTCGGATCGTCCGGCACGTACCTGCCGGTGAAGGAAGGACCGAACGCTCATGGCGTCCGTCACCTATGACAAGGCAACCCGTCTCTACCCCGGAGGCAACCGTCCCGCGGTCGACTCCCTCGACCTGGACGTCGCCGACGGCGAGTTCCTCGTCCTCGTCGGCCCCTCGGGCTGCGGCAAGTCCACCTCGCTCCGCATGCTGGCCGGCCTCGAAGAGGTCAACTCCGGTCAGATCCGCATCGGCGACCGCGACGTCACGGACGTCCCGCCGAAGGACCGCGACATCGCGATGGTGTTCCAGAACTACGCGCTGTACCCGCACATGACCGTCGCCGAGAACATGGGCTTCGCGCTCAAGATCGCCGGCGTCGGCAAGGAAGAGCGCGCCACCCGCGTGCAGGAAGCCGCCAAGCTCCTCGACCTCGAGGACTACCTCGGCCGCAAGCCGAAGGCGCTCTCCGGTGGTCAGCGTCAGCGCGTCGCGATGGGCCGTGCGATCGTCCGTCAGCCGCAGGTGTTCCTCATGGACGAGCCGCTGTCGAACCTCGACGCCAAGCTCCGCGTCCAGACCCGCACGCAGATCGCGTCGCTGCAGCGTCGTCTCGGCGTCACCACGGTCTACGTCACGCACGACCAGACCGAGGCCCTCACCATGGGTGACCGCATCGCGGTGCTCAAGGACGGCATCCTGCAGCAGGTCGGCACCCCGCGCGACCTGTACGAGAAGCCGAACAACGTGTTCGTCGCCGGCTTCATCGGTTCGCCGGCCATGAACCTGCTGCCCGCCGACGTCATCGAGGGCGGCATCAAGTTCGGCACGCTCAACCACGCGATCGACCGCGACACGCTGTCGAACGCCCGTGCCGCACAGATCACGGTCGGCATCCGCCCCGAGGACGTCATCGTGTCGCAGACCGGCGAGGGCCTGCCCGTCACGGTCGACGTCGTCGAGGAGCTCGGCGCCGACGGTTACCTCTACGGTCACGCGGACGTGAACGGTCAGCGCGCCGACATCGTCGCCCGTGTCGACGGTCGTGCGCACCCGTCGATCGGTGACACGATCGTCATCACGCCGAAGCAGGGCCACGTCCACGCCTTCGACACCGAGTCGGGCGACCGCCTCGACGACAAGGCCGTCGTCAGCGCGTAACCAGCGCACTCCCCCGAGAGCCCGCGCCCGCCTCACAAGGGCGGACGCGGGCTCTCGGCTGTCCCCGACACCAGAGGAACCACCGTGCCCGACTCGATGTCCATCACCGCCGCCACCGTCGACCCCGGCCTGCTCGACCTGCCGTGGGACCTGCCGCTCGCCGACTGGCCCGACGACACGATCGTCGCGCTGCCGAAGGGCATCTCGCGGCACCTCGTGCGGTTCGTACACCTGAGCGGGTACGTCGCCGCGGTGAAGGAGACCGGCGAAGAGGTCGCCCGGTCCGAGTACGAGATGCTCCGGACCCTGCAGCGGATGGACGTGCCGTGCGTGGACCCGGTCGCGGTCATCACGAACCGCGTCGACGCCGACGGTGAACCACTGCACCCCGTGCTCGTGACCCGCCACCTGCGGTTCTCCCTGCCCTACCGCGCGCTCTACTCGCAGACGCTGCGCCCCGAGACCGCCACCCGTCTGGTCGACGCCCTCGCGCTGCTGCTCGTCCGCCTGCACGTCATCGGCTTCTACTGGGGCGACGTGTCCCTGTCGAACACGCTGTTCCGTCGCGACGCCGGCGCCTTCGCCGCGTACCTGGTCGACGCCGAGACCGGCAAGCTCTACCCCGGCGGGCTGTCGAACGGCCAGCGTGAGAACGACCTCGAGGTCGCCCGCGTGAACATCGCCGGCGAGCTGCTCGACCTCGAGGCCGGCGGACGGCTCGACGAGAACGCCGACCCCGTGGACGTGTCGAACCGCATCGTCGCCCAGTACCGGACGCTCTGGACCGAGCTCACCGGCACTGAGCAGTTCGACATCAAGGAACGCTGGCGCATCAACGACCGCGTCGAGCGCCTGAACGAGCTCGGCTTCGACATCGAGGAACTGTCGATCCACACGACCGAGGGTGGCTCGCAGGTCCGGATCCAGCCGAAGGTCGTCGACGCCGGGCACCACCAGCGGCGACTGCTGCGGCTCACCGGGCTCGACGCCGGCGAGAACCAGGCCCGGCGCCTGCTCAACGACCTCGACTCGTACCGCGCCCGCAACGGCCGTGACGAACTCGACGAGGAGATGGTGGCGCACGAGTGGGTCTCACGGGTCTTCGAGCCCGTCGTCCGCTCGATCCCCCGTGACCTGCGCGGTCGGCTCGAACCCGCCGAGGTGTTCCACGAGCTGCTCGAGCACCGCTGGTTCATGTCCCAGCAAGAGGAGCGTTCCGTCTCCCTGCCCGAGGCCACGACCGCCTACATCAACGACGTGCTCCGACACCGTCGCGACGAGCGCCTGCTCATCAACCCGCCGACCTCGTCGATCACCGTGCCGATCCCGGTGCTGGACGACGACGACGCCGACGGGTCCGACGAGTCCGACGACGTCGACGACTGGCGCGCCACGGTCTGACGCGGTCCCCGCTCGGTCACGACACCCCGCCGGGTGGGCGCCGACCGGTCGCAGACCGTCGTCTGCGGCGTCGCGCAGCGACGACTCGTGACCACACGGCGGGCACCAGCCGACGTGTCCTGACCGTTGTGGGGTCGAGAACGCGACCGCCTGGAGGCCCGCCCCGCGTCCCGGGGACCGGCGCCGGCCCTCCAGACCGTCACGCCCAGCCCCGCCTGCCACCGTGAGCAAGAATGGTCGCCTCCCGCTCGGGGAGGCGACCATTCATGCTCACGAAGTGCTGGGGCTACGCGGTGCGACGGCGCCGCGCGACCTCCCACAGGGTGACGCTCGCGGCGATGCCGGCGTTCAGGGACTCGGTGGCGCTCGAGATCGGGATCGACACGATGGCGTCGCAGGTCTCGGTGACCAGGCGCGACAGGCCCTTGCCCTCGGAACCGACGACGATCACGATCGGGCGGTCCGCGAGCTCGAGGCCGTCGAGCTCCACGTCACCGTCGCCGTCCAGGCCGAGGACGAACAGGCCCATCGACTTGAGCGACTTCAGGGTCTGCGTGAGGTTCGGGGCCATCGCGACCGGCGTGCGTGCGGCGGCCCCGGCCGAGGTCTTCCACGCCGACGCCGTCACGCCGACCGAACGACGCTGCGGCACGATGACGCCGTGTCCGCCGAACGCCGCGGTCGAGCGGATGATCGCGCCGAGGTTGCGGGGGTCGGTGATGCCGTCGAGTGCGACGAGCAGCGGGACCTGGTCACGCGAGAACGCCTGCTCGACGATGTCCTCGGACACCGCGTACTGGTACGCCGGCACCTTGAGGGCGACGCCCTGGTGCACGCTGTCGTGTCCGGTGATGCGGTCGAGCTCGGGACGCATGAGCTCGATGATCGGCACACCGCGGTGGTTGGCGAGCGCGAGGATCTCCTTCACGCGGTCGTCGACCTCGATGCGCGACGCGATGTAGAGCGTCGATGACGGGGTCTTCGTGCGCAGGGCCTCGAGCACGGAGTTGCGCCCGGTCACCAGCTCGGAGTCGTCGGTCTTGCGTGCCGGCGGACGGCCCGTGCGACCCTGCGGGGTGCTCGAGGAACCGTGCCGACCCTTGGCCGCCTCGAAGCGGTCCTTCGCGGCCTTGCGCTTGCCGGCCGGGTGGTACGGGCGGTCCTCGGCCTTCGGGGTCGGCTTGCGACCCTCGAGCGCCTGGGCGCCCTGTCCGCCGGAACCGACCTGCTTGTTGCCCTTGCGACCGGTGCGGACGGCGCCGGGCCGACCCTTCTTGCTTCCCGAGACGTTCTTCATGCGTAGCTCCTGTTCGGCACTGCCGTGTTCAGGCGATGCTCCAGCGTGTTCCGGACGGCGTGTCCTCGATCGTGATGCCCGCGGCGGCGAGGTCGTCGCGCACGCGGTCGGCCGCGATGAAGTCCCGTGCTGCCCTGGCGTCCGCGCGCTCCTGCACGAGGCGTTCGACGAGGGCGGCGAGCGGGCCCGCCGAGGTGTCGTGGCCGCCGCCCGACCAGTGGGCGGCTCGCGGGTCGATGCCGAGCACCTCCACCATCGCAGCCACCTGATGGTACGCGGTCCCGAGCGTTTCCGCATCGTCGGCGTCCAGGGCGGCGTTGCCGGTGCGCACGGTCTCGTGCAGCACGGCCAGGGCCTGGGGCACGGAGAGGTCGTCGTCCATGGCCGCGGCGAAGGTCTCGGGCACGGCCGGGGCGTCGGCGAGGTGGACACCCTCGAGCCGGGTCTCGGCGCGCTCGAGGAACCCGGCGATGCGGTCGTACGCAGCCTCGGCCTCGGCCAGGGAGCCCTCGTGGTGATCGATCGACGAGCGGTAGTGGGCGGCACCGAGGAAGTAGCGGACGACGGCGGGACGAGCGGATCCGAGGAAGTCCGCCGCGAAGATCGAGTTGCCGAGCGACTTCGACATCTTCTGGCCCTCGACGGTCACCAGGCCGTTGTGCAGCCAGTACGACGCGAACGGGTCCCCGGCGGCCGTGGACTGCGCCAGCTCGTTCTCGTGGTGCGGGAAGCGCAGGTCGAGCCCGCCGCCGTGGATGTCGAACGCGGGGCCGAGGTACCGGCGCGACATCGCCGAGCACTCGATGTGCCAGCCCGGACGGCCGGCGCCCCACGGGGAGTCCCAGTTGGCCGTCGACGGCTCGCCGGGCTTCGCACCCTTCCAGAGCGCGAAGTCACGGGCGTCGCGCTTGCCACGCGGGTCGGCGTCGGCGGCCTCGACCATGTCCTCGCGCCGCTGCCGGGTGAGCACCCCGTAGTCGGCCCAGCTGCCGGTGTCGAAGTAGACGTCACCCGAGCCGTCGTCGGCGGCGTAGGCGTGCCCGCGGTCGATGAGGCGCTGGATGATCTCGTGCATCTGCGGCACGCTCGCGGTGGCGCGGGGCTCGTACGTCGGGGGCAGGATGCCGAGGGCGTTGTACGCGGCCGTGAACTCGAGCTCGACCCGGTAGGCGCGGGCGAACCACTCCTCGTCCGTGCCTGCAGCCAGGTCGAGGACCTTGTCGTCGATGTCGGTGACGTTGCGCACCAGGGTCACCCGGTACCCACGGTGGGTGAGCCACCGACGCCAGATGTCGTAGACGAGCGCGGACCGCAGGTGCCCGATGTGCGGCGACGACTGCACCGTCGGACCACAGACGTAGACGCTCACGTGTCCGTCGACCAGGGGCACGAGGTCGACGACGGCTGCGGCGCGGGAGTCGTAGAGGCGAACGGTCACGCCTCAACCCTAATCGGCGCGGGGCCGCGGTTTCAGGAGGGACGCACGAGTGCCGTGGCGATCGCCGCGAGCCCCTCGCCACGGCCGGTGAACCCGATCCCGTCGGTCGTCGTGCCGGACACGGCAACGGGCGCACCGACGACCGCGGACAGGGCGTCCTGCATCTCGTCACGGCGGCGGCCGATACGCGGCCGGTTGCCGATGACCTGCACGGTGACGGACACCGGCACGAGCCCGGCGTCGGCGAGCAACGCGACCGCGCCGCGCACGAACACGTCGCCCGTGGCGCCGGCGTACTGCGGGTCAGCGGTGCCGAAGCGTCCGCCGATGTCGCCGAGGCCCCCGGCGGAGAGCAGGGCGTCGCACACCGCGTGCGCCACCGCGTCACCGTCGCTGTGCCCGGAGAGGCCGGGTTCGCCGGGGAAGTCGAGCAGCCCGACGCGGCAGGGCGAGGCGTCGTCGAAGGCGTGCACGTCGACCCCGAGCCCGAGTCGGACCGCGACGGCGTCCGCCTGGCTGGCACCCGCCGCACCGGCACCGGCACCAGCACCAGCACCAGCTTCGGACCGCGCCCGCACGATCGACTCGGCCCGGCCGAGGTCCCACGGCGTCGTGATCTTGAAGGCATCGGCGTCACCCGGCACGAACCGCACGGTGCCCCCGACGGCCTGGAACACCCCGGCGTCGTCCGTCTCGGACTGCGACGACACCGCGTAGGCCTGCCGCAGTGCCGCGAGCGGGAAGCCCTGCGGCGTCTGCACCCCGACGAGCGCCGCACGGTCGACGGTCTCGACGACGACGTCACCGTCGACCCGCTTGACCGTGTCCGTGACGGGGAGCGCCGGCACGACGCCCGCACCGTCACCGGCGGCGACGGCGTCGAACACCCGCGAGAACTGTGCCGCGGGCGTGAGGCACCGCGCCGCGTCGTGCACGAGCACCGTGGTGACGGAGTCCGGCAGGACGGCCAGGCCGGCCTCGACCGAACCGTGGCGATCCGTGCCTCCGGCGACGACGGCCGTGTACGCGACCGCAGCACCCGCGACCGAACCGACCACCTGCCGGCACTCGTCCAGGTGCGACGCGGGTGCGACCACGACGACGAGCGTCGGTGACGGCAGCGCGAACAGGGGTTCGAGCGCCCGCGCGAGCATCAGCGCACCGGCCACGGGCACGAACGCCTTCGCGGTCCCGATGCCGAGCCGGGTGCCGGAGCCGGCCGCAACGACGACGACCGCCCGGTCCACCCCTTCGGGGAACCGTGCGGTCGTCGTTCGTGCTGTCGTGTTCAGTGCGCTGTCGTCAGGCTCAGGAAGCCAGGACCTCGTCGAGGACGGTCGATGCCTTGTCCTCGTCGGTCTTCTCGGCCAGCGCGAGCTCGGAGATGAGGATCTGCCGGGCCTTGGCCAGCATCCGCTTCTCACCCGCGGAGAGCCCGCGGTCCTGATCGCGCCGCCAGAGGTCGCGGACGACCTCGGACACCTTGATGACGTCACCGGAAGCGAGCTTCTCGAGGTTCGCCTTGTAGCGGCGTGACCAGTTGGTGGGCTCTTCCGTGAACGGCGCCCGGAGGACCTCGAACACCTTGTCGAGTCCTTCCTTGCCGATCACGTCGCGGACGCCGACCAGGTCGACGTTGTCCGCCGGGACCTCGATCGTCAGGTCACCCTGCGTCACCCGCAGTTTCAGGTAGACCTTTTCCTCGCCCTTGATGACGCGAGTCTTGACTTCAGAGATGGTTGCCGCCCCGTGATGGGGGTAGACGACGGTCTCGCCGACCTCGAATTGCATGTATCAGGCTCCGTTCCCAGACATCCAGTTTACCACAAGGGCCGTTCCGGTAAGGGGACCCTCAACGCTCACCCCTCCCGGTGATCGCTAGGATGGGCGCGGGGACCGCCCGGTCTCCATCGTGACTTACGGAGGAATCTCTTGCGACCTCGGGTACTCGTGTCCGTCGCCGTTGCGGCAACCATCGCGCTCGGCGCCACCGGGTGCGAGTTCATGTCGCCGGCCCACACCGTCGACATCAAGCAGATCACCGACGGCGTGGACGTCTCGACCGGCAAGGTCGACGTGCGGAACGCCCTCCTGATCTCGGACGACGGTGAGAGCGCCCGCTTCATCGGCACGCTGGTGAACAACGACGACCAGGACGACTACACCGTCTCGATCGAGATCGGCGGCGACACCCAGACCGTCGACGTGCCGGCCAACACCCACGTCGACCTCGCCATGGCCGCGGGTGCGGGCAGCGACGACGAGTCGAGCGTGCAAGAGGGCGACACCACCCAGGGCACCACCGCCGGTGACGCCGAACCGATCGTGTTCGACAACGCGGACGCGAAGCCCGGTTCGCTCGTGAAGGTCTACTTCAGCTACCCGGACGCCGAGGGCACCTCGGCCAACGTGCCGGTGCTGACGAGCTCGCAGGAGGAGTACCAGACCCTCGCGCCGAGCCCGACCCCGACGCCCACCTCGACGTCCCCGTCCGAGAGCGGCGCACAGTCGACCGGCGAGGCCGTGCCCGGCACGCAGCCGACGGACTCGCAGACGGATTCGTCCGAGGGCGACAACGGCACCAACTGACGCCGACGGGCGCGGCTGACACCGCGCCCGGACCGTTCGCACAGGAGGCCCGGTGCGAGTCCCAGGGACTCGCACCGGGCCTCCTGTCCGTCCGTCTCAGGCCTCGATGCGGTACCCGAGACCGCGGACCGTCACCAGGATCTCGGGGGTCGACGGGACCCGCTCGATCTTCGAGCGGATGCGCTTGATGTGCACGTCGAGGGTCTTGGTGTCGCCGAAGTAGTCGGAACCCCACACCCGGTCGATGAGCTGCCCGCGGGTCAGCACACGGCCGGCGTTCCGGAGCAGCAGCTCGAGGAGCTCGAACTCCTTGAGCGGCATGGGGGTCTCGGACCCGTCGACCGACACCGTGTGCCGCTCGACGTCCATCCGGATGCCGCCGACCTGCAGGATGCCGCTGTCCGCCGGGTCGTCCTCGGTGCGGCGACGGAGCACGGCTCGGATCCGGGCCAGGAGCTCCCGGGTCGAGTACGGCTTCGTCACGTAGTCGTCGGCGCCGAGCTCGAGCCCGACGACGATGTCCACCTCCGAGTCCTTCGCGGTCAGCATGATGATCGGTGCGTTCGACCGGGTCCGGATCTGCCGGCACACCTCGGTGCCGCTCAGGCCCGGCAGCATGAGGTCGAGGAGCACCAGGTCGGGGTTCTCCGCGTCGAACTTCGACAGCGCGGTCACGCCGTCGGCAGCGACGGAGGTCTCGTACCCCTCACGCTGCAGCAGGAACTCCAGGGGCTCGCTCAGGGCCGGCTCGTCGTCGACGATGAGGATCTTGGTCACGATGGCTGCTCTTCCAGTTGCTCTTCGAGTGCTGTGGTCAGTTCGGGATCTGCCTCGGGCAGACGGATGGTGAAGGTCGAGCCCTTGCCGGGCTGCGACCAGACGCGCACGTCACCACCGTGGTTGCTGACGACGTGCTTGACGATCGCGAGCCCGAGGCCGGTGCCGCCGGTGGCGCGCGACCGTGCGGGATCGACACGGTAGAACCGTTCGAAGACGCGGTCGAGGTCGGCCTCGGGGATGCCGACGCCCTGGTCGGTGATGGCGATCTCGACGAAGCCCTTCGACGACCGGACGCCCACGCCCACGCGGGTGTTGTCCGGCGAGTACTTCACCGCGTTGGCGATGAGGTTCGACACCGCGACCTGCAGCAGCCCCCGGTCGCCCATCACCCGCAGCTTCGACTTCTTGGCGCGGATGATCTCGATCGAGCGGGCGCGGGCGACGACCTCGTTCGCGTCGATCGCGGCCTGCACGATCTTGTCGATGCCGGTCTCCTCGCTGTTCTCGAGCGCGTCGACGGACTGCAGCCGGGACAGCTCGATGATGTCCTTCGTCAGCGCTCCGAGCCGCTCGGACTCGGTGATGAGCTGCGCGGCGAACTTCTTCACGTGCACGGGGTCGTCGGCGGCGAGGACGAGGGTCTCGGACAGCAGGCCGATGGCGCCGATCGGCGTCTTCAGCTCGTGCGAGATGTTGGCGACGAAGTCGCGGCGGACCTCGTCGATGCGCCGGCTCTCGGTCAGGTCGTCCGCCGTGAGCAGGACGTACCGGTTGCCGAGCTGGGCGGCACGGAAGCTGAGGTAGCCGATGAGCTCCCCGTGGCGACCACGCGGCAGCTCGAGGTCCTCCGACCCCATCTCCCCGCTCTTGCGCACCCGGTCGATGAGCTCGAGCAGTTCGTGGTGCACCAGGCGTCGGCGCACGACGAGCCCCGCCGTGAGGGCCTGGGGGGATGCCGCGACGACGGTGTTCGACGGGTCGATGACGACCGCCGGGTTGTGCATCGTCGCGATGACCGCTGCGACGCCGTCCGGCAGGGTCCGCTCCGCCACGTCGGCAGCACGTGCCGTCCGCTCGGCGGTGATGATCAGCACCACGACGCCCGCGCCGAAGACCCCGCCGAGGAGCATCGACAGTGGCACGAGCCACGCGTTGTCCATGCCGCCAGTGTAGGGATGGTCATGCGGGGTTCCGGTACCGTTCACCGTCTGCGGAAGGCCAGAACGCGAAGCGTTCAGCCCCGCGTCACCGTTCGTTCACCTGGGCTGACGACACTCGTCCGGTACGCAGAGAGAGGTACTCCCCCATGCGCGAAGTCTTCCAGCAGGAACTCCAGGACGTCCAGGAGCGACTGACCGAGATCGCCGGGCTCGTCGAGTCCGCCATCACCCGAGCCACCCAGGCCTTCAGCGACTCCGACGTCGCCCTCGCCGAAGAGGTGATCGCCGACGACGAGAAGATCGACCTCGCTGCGAACAGCCTCGACGAGATCGCGATCGACATCCTCGCCCGCCAGGCACCGGTGGCCCGCGACCTGCGCGTCGTCGTCACCGCCCTGCGCGTCAGCTCCTCGCTCGAGCGCATGGGCGACATGGCCGAGCACATCGCGCAGCTCGCCCGCCAGCGCTTCCCCGAGAAGGTCGTGCCGAAGGGCCTCCGCAGCACGTTCAAGGAGATGGGCCGGCACGACGTCGCGATGGCGCAGAAGCTCACGCGGCTGCTCGCCACGGAGGACATCGCGCTGTCGGCCGAGATCCGCGACGAGGACGACGCCGTCGACGAGCTGCACGCCAGCGTGTTCGACTTCGTGCTCGGCGAGGCCTGGAAGGGCGGGCCGATCGACACCGTCGACGCCACCCTGGCCTCCCGCTACCACGAGCGCTTCGCCGACCACGCGGTCTCGATCGCCAAGAAGGTCGAGTACCTGGCGACCGGCGACTGGACCGGCGCGTCCACCTCGACTGCGGCGGTCTGACCCGACCCGATCGGTCTGACCCGACCCGATCGGTCTGACCCGGCCCGATCGGTCTGCGAGGATCGTGGCATGGCCCAGGTCGCGATCATCGTCAACGGCATGCCCGGTTCCGGCAAGAGCAGCATCGGCACGGCACTCGCCGAGGTGCTCGGGTGCCCGTTCCTGTCGAAGGACCGCATCAAGGAGCCCCTCGCCGACGTCGTCGGCCCGATGATCGCCTCGCGGCCGCTCGGCGGCATCGCGATGGACACGATGTGGTCCATGGCGCGGGCCGTCGAGAACGGGGTCGTCCTCGACGCCGTCTGGCTGCCGTCGCGTGACGGGGACCTCCTGGAGGCCGGACTCGCGTCCGCCGGGTCCCCTCGCGCCGTCGAGGTGTGGTGCGACACGGACCGCGCCACCGCCGAGCAGCGGCTGCGCGACCGGTACGAACCGGGCACCGTGCCGGTGCGGCACGAGGTGCACGGGGACCTGGCCGACGTGCTGGCCTTCTGGGACGAGCACGGCGACGACGCCCGGCCCGTCGGGCTGCCCGGCGTCCCGGTGATCCGGGTCGACACGACGAAGCCCTACGACGTCGGCGCCCTGGTGCAGGAGATCGCGTCGCACTTCGTCTGACCAGCCACGGCTCGTCGAGCCGACCACGCTGCCGAAGCGACAGGTCGTCGACGGGGCGATCCGTTCCTCCTGGCAGAGCGACAGGAGTCGGCGGAACGTTCGCGACCCACTGTCGCTTTCGCGAAGCCCCGCACACGCACGAACGCCCCGCCCGGATGCCGGACGGGGCGTTCTGCGTGGGTGCTACTTCTTGGCGCCCTGGGCGGCCACGGCGGCGGCGCCGGCTGCGGCGGCCTCGGGGTCCAGGTAGTACGCGGGCTTCGTCGGCGTGAAGTCGTCGTCGAGCTCGTACACCAGCGGGATGCCCGTCGGGATGTTCAGGCCGGCGATGTCGTCGTCCGAGATGCCGTCGAGGTGCTTCACGAGCGCACGCAGCGAGTTGCCGTGGGCCGTGACCAGCACGGTCTTGCCGGCGGCGAGGTCCTTCGTGATGTCGGACTCCCAGTAGGGCAGCAGGCGGTCGATCACGAGCTTGAGCGACTCGGTGCGGGGCAGCTGGTCGCCGAGCTCGGCGTAGCGACGGTCACCGAACTGCGACCACTCGGCGTCGTCGGCGATGGGGGGCGGCGGGACGTCGAACGAACGGCGCCACTCCATGAACTGCTGCTCGCCGTACTCGGCCAGCGTCTGGGCCTTGTCCTTGCCCTGCAGGTCGCCGTAGTGGCGCTCGTTGAGGCGCCAGTCGCGCTTCACCGGCAGCCAGGCCAGGTCGGCCTGCAGCAGCGCGATGTCCGCCGTCTGGATCGCACGGGTCAGGAGCGAGGTGTACAGGACGTCGGGGACGATGCCGGACTCGGCGATGAGGTCGCCGGCGCGCTTCGCCTCCTTCTCGCCCAGCTCGCTGAGCCGGACGTCGACCCAACCGGTGAACAGGTTCTTCTGGTTCCAGTCACTGTTGCCGTGACGGAGCAGGACGAGCGTGGAGGTCATGCCTCCGAGTCTACCGAGCGGTACCGGCCCCGTACCCTTGACGCATGCCCATCGGGAACGTGACGCGCGGGACGACCGGGTACAACCGGCTCCGCCGCGTCGACCGGTGGATCGCGACCCTGCCGGTGCTGCGCCGGACGGACGACCCGCTCGTCGCCGACGTCGGCTACGGGGCATCGCCGACCACCACCCTCGAACTGCGCGACCGGCTGGCCGCCGTCCGACCCGACGTCGAGGTGACGGGCATCGAGATCGAGCCCTCGCGGGTCGCGCTCGCGAACGCCGGCACCCGCGACGGTGTGACGTTCCGCCTGGGTGGCTTCGAGACGCCGACACCCGGGCAGCGCCGGCCCGCCGTCATCCGGGCCTTCAACGTGCTGCGGCAGTACGACGAGTCCGCGGTGGTCCGGTCGTGGCGGATCATGCAGGACCGGCTGCAGCCCGGCGGTGCGCTCGTCGAGGGGACCTGCAACGAGGTCGGTCGGGTCGCATCGTGGGTGACGCTCGACGACGTCGCACCGCAGACGTTCACGGTGTCCCTCCGGCTCGCCGGGCTCGACGTGCCTTCGATCGTCGCCGAGCGGCTGCCGAAGGCGCTGATCCACCGCAACGTGCCCGGCGAACGGGTGCACGCGTTCCTGCGCGACCTCGACCTGTCGTGGGCGGTCGCCGCACCGCTCGGCACGTACGGGCCCCGGCAGCGGTGGATCGCCACCGTGCGCGGGATGCGTGACCGCGGCTGGCCGGTGCTGCACGGGGTGACGCGCTGGCGGCTCGGTGAGCTCAGCGTCCCGTGGGCGGCCGTCGAGCCCGCCTGACGCTGCGACGCAAGACACCGGTGTTCGCGCTCCGAACACCCGCAAACCGCGGTGCGACCGGCGAACACCGGTGTTTTGCGACCGTCAACGGGGAGCTAGGAGCGCTTGACGGCTCCGAGCCGGGGCAGGCGCGGGACGTTCGCCGTCGCACCGGCCTCGGGCGGGACGATGGTCTCCTGCGCCGCGGTCACCACGACGTCGTCGGCCTCGAGCCGCAGGGTCGCGGTGGGGTCGAGGGAACGCTTGACCACGGCGAGCCCGATGGGACCGAGCTCGTGGTGGATCGCCGACGCCGAGAGCCGTCCGACCTGCTTGTCGTCGAGCAGCACCGGGGTCCCGGGTGCCGGCAGCACACCGTCGGACCCGTCGAGGTGCAGCAGCACGGCCCGTCGCGGCGGGTGCCCGAGGTTGTGGACCTTGGCGACGGTCTCCTGCCCGCGGTAGCAGCCCTTCGACAGGTGCACGGCGGAGCGCAGCCAGTCGAGCTCGTGCGGGATCGTCCGCTCGTCCACGTCGGACAGGGTCGGGCGCCACGCGGCGATCCGCAGTGCTTCGTAGGCGAGCAGCCCCGCGACGGGCACGTCCGACGCGGCGATCGCGGCCGCGGTGCCGGGGGTGACCACGGCGATGCGGAGGGTCCAGTCGGAGCCGGGGTGGGCCTCCTGGTCGGCGTAGCCCCATCCGCCCGGCGTGACGGCGCCCCACGGGTCGACCCACTCGGCGACGGGCGGTTCCGGCAGTTCGACGGACGCGAACGGGGCGCCCGCCCCGAACCAGCCGAGGGTGACGAAGTCGGCGGAGCGGTCGGCGACCTCGACCCGGAGCATGAAGCGCATCGAGTCGAGCCACCCGGCGAGCGGCGCTGCGTCAGCGCGCTCGGTGAGCAGCCAGACCGTCGCACCGTCGTCGACGACGCGAGCCGCGTGCTCGACGCGTCCGGCCTGGTCGAGGACGAGCGTCTCGGTGCTGACGCCGGTCGGCAACCCGGTGAGCTGCTGCGAGGTGATCGAGTTGAGCCACGACAACCGGTCCGGTCCGGAGACGGTGACGACACCGAGTCCGAGCTCGACGACGGCACGCCCCCGGGTCAACAGGCGCTGCTCCCCGATCGGGTTGCCGAAGTGCGCGGCGACGGAGTCGGCCGCGACGAAACCGTCACGCGCGGCGAACACCGACATCAGTCGACCTTCGCGAGCTGCCCCGAGGCGTGCGAGGTGAGTTCGCGACCGAGCGCGGCAATGTCCCACGCCCAGAAGAGCTTGCCCTCGACCAGTCCGTACAGGCGGGTCGCGGCGGAGTAGTCCTTCGCGTTCGGCGAGCGCAGCACGGCGTCGGTCGACAGGTCGATGCGGCCCTTCAGCACCCGGCCGACGTAGAGCTCGTTGACGCCCGTCGGGTGGATGATCGCCGCCTCGACGTCGAAGCCGTCCGTGGTGTTGCGGAGCGCCTCGACGCTCTCGACCGTGCTGAAGGGCGTCGGCCCGTCGCCCAGGAGCATCGCGGGGCCGCGGTCGCCGGGCTCCGTCGGACGGTCGATCCGCCAGTAGCCCATCTCGGCGGCGAGCGGGGTGTGGTCGTCGTCGAGCAGCCAGGTGGTCGACGAGTAGTTCAGGTACGGCAGGCCGTCGTGGCTGAAGCTGACGCGCTGGCCGAACTCGTAGTTCCGGACCTCGTCGTCGTCACCGACCGGGTACTCGACCACACCGGTGCCCTCCCACACGCCGACCAGCCACGACAGCGGGACCAGTTCGGGGGCGAGGCCTTCGGGCAGCTCGATCAACGCTGGCCCTTGAACAGCTTCACGACGACGACCACCGAGATGAACGCGATCGCGAGCGACGCCAGGCCGAGGAGGCCGACGTAGAAGAGCTCGAGCGCAAGCAGCGAATCCATGCTCGGAGTCTACGCGGCTCGGCTCAACGCGCCAGGAGCACCACCGCGGTGACGAGGACCACGACGAACGCCCCGGACGACGCGATGCTGATCCGTTCGACCAGACCGTCCTTCGTGGCGGTGATGAGCTGCAGCACGAAGCTGACCATCACGCAGGCGACGAAGACGAGCAGCAGCCAGGCGAAGGCGTCGCGCTCGGCCACGGTCAGCACGAGCACGGCCCCGACGACCGCCAGCACCCAGACCGGCAGGACGGACGTCAGCCGAAGGCGACGCTGGTCGGTGGGGTGCACGGGCTCGGTCACGCGCTCCATCATGTCAGGGACGTGCGGAACGCACGCACCGTGCGGTGCGGTGCTCGCGCCGAGCGGTGCGCTGCTCGCGCCGTGCGGTGCGGGATGACGCGCAATCCGTCCGGCCGGATGAGTCCTTCCCGAGCATCACTAGGATGTCTCCACGACGTCATCCACCTCCGGAGGTCCTGTGGCACAGCTCCTGGTACTCACCTCGACCGCGCCCGGAGACGTCCTGCCGAGCCTGGGCCTCCTGAGCCACCGGATCCGCCACGTGCCGGCCGAGGCCGCACAGCTGGTCAACGCCCCGCAGAGCGACCTGATGTTCGTGGACGCCCGCACCGACCTGGTCAGCGCGAAGGCCCTGTGCAAGATCCTCGCCTCGTCGGGGTCGACCACGCCGATCGTGCTCGTCGTCACCGAGGGCGGACTGACCGCCGTCAACAGCGACTGGAACGTCGACGACGTCGTACTCGAGAGCGCGGGCCCGGCCGAGATCGACGCCCGCATCCGGCTGTCGGCCGGTCGTGCGGCGAAGGGCCAGACGAGCTCGAAGATCCAGGCGTCCGGTGTCGTCATCGACGAGGCCAGCTACTCCGCCAAGGTGCGCGGCCGGCCGCTCGACCTGACGTTCAAGGAGTTCGAGCTCCTGCGCTTCTTCGCCACCCACCCGTCACGCGTCTTCACCCGCGAGCAGCTGCTCAGCGAGGTCTGGGGCTACGACTACTTCGGTGGCACCCGCACGGTCGACGTGCACGTCCGACGACTGCGCGCCAAGCTCGGCGACCTCGAGTCGCTCATCGGCACCGTCCGCAACGTCGGGTACCGCTTCAACGTCTACGACGACGAGGCCGAGCGCCTGATGGGGCAGTAGTGCTGCCCGACCTCGGCAGCTTCGTCGCCCCCGGCGAGGCTCCCCCGTTCTCCGACCAGACCCTGGTGGACGTCCGCGCGGGGCGCGCGACCGTCCTGACCGTCGACCACGGGGTCGCGGTGGTCCGTGACGGCGAGCTGGAACTCGTCGTCGCCCAGGAGGCCCGTGGCCAGGGCATCGGCACGGCCCTGGTGACGCAGGCACTCGCGCTGGGCGGCGGGGCCGCTCCGCGGCTCGCGTGGGCGCACGGCGACCACCCGGCAGCGCGTGCGCTGGCCGACCGGTTCGGCTGGCGCGCGGTCCGCACGCTGCTGCAGCTCCGGGCGCCCGTCGCCGACTCCGATGTGGACGTCGCCGCCGACGTCGCGCTGCCCGACGGCTACTCCCTGTCGGCGTTCCGCCCCGGCACCGACGACGAGACCGACTGGCTCGCGCTGAACGCCGCCGCCTTCGCACGCCACCCCGAGCAGGGGCGGATGACGCTCGACGACCTGCACGCCCGCGAATCCGACGACTGGTTCGCAGGCGAGGACCTGCTGCTGCTCCGCGATGCCTCCGGGCAGCTCGCGGGCTCGTGCTGGCTCAAGGTCGAGGACGGCATCGGCGAGTTCTACGCCGTCGCCGTGCGGCCCGACCTGCAGGGGCAGCGGCTCGGCGGAGTGCTCATGCGTGCGGGCACCGCTCGGCTGCGCGGCCGCGGCCTGACCGCCGCCGCACTCTACGTCGAGGGGGACAACGAGCCGGCGCTGGCGCTGTACCGGCGCTCGGGGTTCACACAGCACGCGATCGACGTGCAGTACGCGGCGCCGGAGCAACCCTCAGGTCGCTGATACGCTGCGCCCATGATCCAGGGGGACCAGGGCGGATCGCCCATCGAACGACGACGTCCGGACACACGCTCGGGGGCAGGGCGGTGAACTTCAACCCGTCGCCGGTGTTCCTCGCGATGGCCGCGATGGTCGCCATCCCCGCCGTCGTCACCGCACTCGTCCGCCAGAGCGACCGGAAGCGACCCCCGTCGACGGTCGTCGGGGACGAGGCGTACGGCGTGCTCTTCACCGTCCGCGCTCGCCGGTGGAACTACCTGCTGCTCCGGATCATCGGGATCGTCTTCATCGTGGTCGGCGGGTTCTTCCTGCTGGCCGCACTCGCCCTGCTCGACGCCCCCGAGGCGATCGGGATGCTCCTCGGCGGTCTCGGCATCGGGCTGTTCGGGCTGCTGTTCGTCTACCTGGGCGTCGGGCAGAAGCGGCGCCGGGTCGAGGCGTACGACTCGCAGCTGGTCGTCACGCCGATGTTCCGTGCCGCCCGGACCGTCGACCCCGCTGCCATCAAGCACATCCGGCCCACGACGAACCGCTTCGGCGGCCTGGACGTCAAGGTGCACGGCCAGCGCGGGGTGATCAGTGTCCTGTCCATCGATGCCGCCTACCCCGAGTTCTGCGCGTGGCTCGAGCAGCGGGCGCCGGCGCAGTGGGGCGCGTTCGTGCAGGTCTTCGCGCGCTGAGCGCAGCGCCTCAGTCCGTCGCGGCCGTTCCTGCACAACCGAACGGTTCACCGCCGGTTTCCACAGCGTCCACCGAGGCCCCTCCGGTGGCAGGGGCCGGGTGGCAGGATGTGGGGATGGACACCGAACCGCAGCTCGACGGCGAATCCGTCGCACCCGACCTCGACGACTTCGACGAAGTCGTCGAGATCGAGCACGAGTCACTGCCGACGGACCGCTACTTCGACCGCGAGCTCAGCTGGCTCCGGTTCAACCAGCGTGTGCTCGAGCTGGGCGAAGACCGCACGCAGCCCCTGCTGGAGCGGGCGAACTTCCTGGCGATCTTCGCGTCCAACCTCGACGAGTTCTTCATGGTCCGCGTCGCCGGCCTGAAGCGCCGCATCGACACCGGCATCGCCGTCCCGACCAACGTCGGCCGTGCTCCCAGCGACGTCCTGCGGGACATCGCGAAGAAGGCTCACGAGCTGCAGGACCGGCACGCCCAGGCCTTCATCGGGTCGCTCAAGCCCGACCTCGACGCCGCGGGCATCCACATCGAGCACTGGTCCGACCTCGACGAGGCCGACCGGCAGCGGATGCGGGAGTACTTCAACGAGCAGATCTTCCCGGTGCTCATGCCCCTGGCCGTCGACCCGGCGCACCCGTTCCCCTACATCTCCGGGCTCTCGCTCAACCTGGCGGTGCGGGTCCGCAACCCGAAGTCGCAGCGCCAGGAGTTCGCGCGCCTCAAGGTGCCGCAGAACTTCTCGCGCTTCATCAAGCTCCCCGACGACAACTCCGGCCGGATGCGCTTCATCCCGCTCGAAGACCTCATCGCGAACCACCTCGACGACCTGTTCCCGGGGATGGAGGTCCTCGAGCACCACGTGTTCCGGGTCACTCGCAACGAGGACGTCGAGATCGAGGAGGACGAGGCCGAGAACCTCATCCAGGCCCTCGAGCGCGAGCTCCTGCGCCGCCGGTTCGGTCCGCCGATCCGCCTCGAGATCACCGAGGACATGGACCCGGTGACCCTCGACCTGCTCGTGCGTGAACTCGACATCACCGAGGAAGAGGTCTTCCGGCTGCCGTCGCCGCTCGACCTCGGTGGGCTGTTCGAGATCTCCAAGATCAACCGTCCGGACCTGCACTACCCGAAGCACGTGCCGACCACCCCGGTGCAGTTCCAGCCGGGTGAGCCGAACACCAAGCCCGACCTGTTCCGCGCGATCAAGGCGAACGACGTCCTGGTCCACCACCCCTACGAGTCCTTCGCCACGAGCGTGCAGGCGTTCCTCGAGCAGGCCGCGGCCGACCCGAACGTGCTGGCGATCAAGCAGACCCTGTACCGCACCTCCGGCGACAGCCCCATCGTCGAAGCGCTCATCGACGCCGCGGCCGCCGGCAAGCAGGTCCTCGCCCTGGTCGAGATCAAGGCCCGCTTCGACGAGCAGAACAACATCACCTGGGCCCGGAAGCTCGAGAAGGCCGGCGTGCACGTCGTCTACGGCCTGGTCGGGCTGAAGACGCACTCGAAGCTCGTGCTCGTCATCCGGCAAGAGGGCGGGACGCTCAAGCACTACAGCCACATCGGCACGGGCAACTACAACCCGAAGACCTCGCGCATCTACGAGGACATGGGCCTCTTCACGTCGGACGACACGGTGGGCAAGGACCTCACCCGCCTGTTCAACGAGCTGTCCGGCTACGCCATCGAGAAGAAGTTCAAGCGCCTGCTCGTGGCACCGCTGCACCTGCGGAAGGGCCTGCTGAAGCGCATCCAGACCGAGGCCGCCAACGCCCGCGCCGGCAAGCCCTCGGGCATCCGGATCAAGGTCAACTCGATGGTCGACGAGCAGATCATCGACGCGCTGTACCTGGCGAGCCAGGCCGGGGTGCCGATCGACGTGTGGGTGCGCGGCATCTGCTCGCTCAAGCCGGGCATGGAAGGCGTCAGCGACACCATCCGCGTGCGGAGCATCGTCGGGCGCTACCTCGAGCACTCCCGCGCGTTCGCGTTCCACAACGACGGCGACCCGGCGGTGTTCATCGGCAGCGCCGACATGATGCACCGCAACCTCGACCGACGCGTCGAGGCGCTCGTGCGGCTGGTCGCCCCGGACCACATCAACGAGGTCCAGGAGATGTTCGACCTGGCGATGGCCGACACCGCCAGCTCGTGGCACCTGGAGTCCGACGGCGAGTGGACACGGCACTCCACGGACGATGCGGGCCGTCCGCTCGAGGACGTGCAGAATGTGACCATGCGGAAGATCTCGGCCCGGAAGCGCTCGACTCGGTGAGCGGCGGTCCCTCGGGCCCCGTCGTCGCTGCGGGTGCGGTCGTCTGGCGCGAAGAGGACGGCACACCCCTCGTGCTGCTCATCCACCGCGACCACCACAAGGACGTCTCCCTGCCCAAGGGCAAGGTGGACCCGGGCGAGGCCGTCCCGACGACCGCCGTGCGCGAGATCGACGAGGAGACCGGGTACCGCGTCCACCTCGGCGCACCGCTCGGCACCGCCGAGTACGTGCTGCCGAACGGTCGCGACAAGGTCGTGCACTACTGGGCGGCCCGGGTCTCGGCCAAGGAGTACGCCCGCGCGGGCGCCTTCGTGCCGAACCACGAGGTCGCGGCGCTCGAGTGGGTCACCATCGACGACGCCCGCAACCGTCTGACGTACGAGCGGGACGTCGCGATCCTCGACCGGTTCGCCGAACGCGCCGCCGCCGGACAGCACCGCACGTTCGCCCTGATCACCCTGCGCCACGCGAAGACGGTGCCCGGCTCGGACTGGGACGGCCCCGACGCCACCCGTCCGCTGCTGCCCGTCGGCCGTTCACAGGCCAAGGCCGCCGCGGCACCGGTCGCGGCGTTCGGCCCGAAGAAGATCGTGAGCAGCACGGCGGCGCGGTGCCTCGCGACCGTCGAGCCGCTCTCCGCCGCGACGAAGCTCGGGGTCTCGAGCACCGCCGACATCAGCCAGGACGCCCACGACCGCGGCGCCGCCGACGTCAAGGGCGTCGTCCGGCGTCGGCTCGACAAGGGCAAGACCGCCGTGTTGTGCTCGCACGGTCCGGTGCTGCCCGACATCATCGCCAGGATCGCCACCGCGACCGCCGACGACTCCGGCCGCTTCGACCTGCGCCGCGCCGCGATGCTGTCCGTCGGGGACTTCTCCGTCATGCACATCGCCGGGGACACCCTCGTCGCGGTCGAGACGCACCGCAACACGATCCCGGCGTAGCCGGCCACCGCCGGGCCGCAGCGCCGCCGGACCGCAGCACCGCCGGACCGCAGCGCCGCCGGACCGCAGCGCAGACGCCCGGTACCCGGCCACGAGACGGGGCCGCGCCGCGCCCGGGAACGCGATCCGGGCCTCCCGACCGCTCGTCCGCGATCATGCGTGCGCATCTTCCGAACGAGCGCACAGTGCCCCCGATCCTGCTCCCTGCGCGGGAGCGGCGCACGCCGCCCCGACGTGGACAACCCCTCGTTCACCTCCCGTTCACCAGCGGGGGTGATTGCGGTCACCTCGCGTCCCTACAGTCGCTCCCGGGTCGGCACCGGCCCAGGGACCGCAGTGGTCCCACTGCATTCCATTCCCGAAGGGACCCCTGTGAACATCAAGCGAATCGGTTCGATCGCAGCAATCGCGATCGCCGGCGCAGTCGTGCTCTCCTCGTGCGCGGCGAACGAGGACGCGGGCAGCACCGAGTCGTCCTCCACCAGCGGCAGCGACTACTCGAAGCTCTCCGGCACCCTGACCGGCTCCGGCTCGTCGGCACAGCAGACCGCGCAGGCCACCTGGGCCGCCGGTTTCCAGAACGAGGCCTCGGGCGTCACCGTGAACTACACCCCGGACGGCTCGGGCGCCGGCCGCGAGAACTTCATGTCGGGTGCCGCGGACTTCGCCGGCTCCGACGCCGCGCTGAAGGACGAGGAGCTCTCGGGCAAGTTCGAGTCCTGCAAGGCGGACACCAAGGGCATCGACATCCCCGTCTACATCTCCCCGATCGCCATCGCGTACAAGGTCGACGGCGTCAGCGACCTGACGCTCGACGCGAAGACCATCGCGGGCATCTTCTCGGGCAAGATCACCAAGTGGGACGACTCCGAGATCGCCGACCTGAACAAGGACGCGAAGCTGCCGGACGCCGACATCACGGTCGTCCACCGCTCCGACGACTCGGGCACCACGCAGAACTTCTCGGAGTACGTCTCCGCGAACGCCTCGGACGTCTGGACCGAAGAGCCCAGCCAGACCTTCCCGTACTCGGTCGGTGACAGCGCGAAGGGCACCTCCGGTGTCGCCTCCGCGATGGGCAACGCCACCAACGCCATCACCTACATCGACGACTCCGGTGCGGGTGACCTCGACCGCGCGAAGCTGATGGTCGGCGACAAGGCGACCGAGATCTCGGCCGACGGCGCCGCGCAGGTCGTCGCTGACTCGAAGATCGCGACCGGCCGTGAGGACAACGACCTCGCGATCGACATCGACCGCAAGGACACCGCTGACGGTGCCTGGCCGCTGGTCCTCGTCTCCTACGCCATCGCGTGCCAGGAGTACAAGGACGCCGACAAGGCCGAGCTCGTGAAGGGCTACCTCGACTACGTCGTCTCGAGCGCCGCTCAGGACGCCGCTGCCAAGGAGGCCAAGTCGGCCGCCCTCTCCTCCGACCTCGCGTCGAAGGCCAAGGACGCGGTCGCTTCCATCAAGTAAGGCCCCCTGAGCGCCCGGACGCCGGTCCCACCCACTCGACCGGCGTCCGGGCACTCAGCCGTCCAGGACCCCGCCCGGACGCGCACCACCACCCCAGAACCCGTCGCCTCCCCCGGCGTTCCTCCGACAGGAGTACCCCATGACGACCGCACCGGCCCAGCCAGGGGCCACCGTCACCCCGACCAAGCCGAAGCCCGTCGTCCGTGTCGGTGACCGCGTCTTCTCCGCCGCCTCGGTCATCGCCGGCGGCCTCATCCTCTTCGTGCTCGTGCTCGTCGCCGCGTTCCTCGTCTGGCAGAGCATCCCGGCCTTCTCCGCCAAGGTCGGCGAGCTGCCGGGCAAGGCCACGAACTTCTGGGACTTCGTCGGCCCCCTGGTCTTCGGCACCGTCTGGTCCGCGCTCATCGCGCTCGTGATCGCCGTGCCGCTGTCCCTGGGGATCGCCCTCTTCATCTCGCACTTCGCGCCGCGTCGACTCGCGCCGGTCCTCGGCTACGTGATCGACCTGCTGGCCGCCGTGCCGTCGGTCGTCTACGGCCTCTGGGGCATCGCCGTGCTGGCGCCCCTGGTGAAGCCGTTCTACGTGTTCCTGAACGAGTACATCGGCTGGTTCCCGCTGTTCTCCGGCCAGGTGTCCGGCACCGGTCGCACGATCCTGACCGCGTCGATCGTCCTCGCCGTCATGGCGATCCCGATCATGACCGCGGTCATGCGTGAGATCTTCCTGCAGGCCCCGACCCTCAACGAGGAAGCGGCCCTGGCCCTCGGCGCGACCCGCTGGGAGATGATCCGCCTGTCGGTCCTGCCGTTCGCGAAGTCCGGCATCGTCTCCGCGATCATGCTCGGCCTCGGTCGTGCACTCGGCGAGACGATGGCGATCGCGCTGGTGCTGTCGGTCTCGACGAACGTCACGTTCCAGATGCTGACGTCGCAGAACCCCTCGACGATCGCGGCGAACATCGCCCTGCAGTTCGCCGAGGCATCCGGCACGGCCCTGAACGCGCTCATCGCGTCGGGTCTGATCCTCTTCGTCATCACCCTGGTCATCAACATGCTCGCGCGGTACATCGTCCGCAGCCGAGTCAGCTGAGAGGTCGCACCCGATGTCCCTCGCGCTCCGTCAGACCGGCACCGCCGGCAACGTCTACGCCAACGGCAAGCTGCACGCCTCCGTCCCGTGGCTGCTGCTCGTCGGCAGCTGGGTCGCCCTCGTCCTGGTCTTCGCCCTGCTCAACGCGGGTGGCGCCGTCAAGGACTTCAACGTCGTCGCCGCGATCTTCCTCGGCACGGTCCTGTTCGACGTCCTGATCGTCGTCATCTCGCGCATCGTCGAGGGCGGCCGCAAGGCGGTCGACCGCCTGGTCACCTCGCTCGTCATCACGGCGTTCGTCATCGCGGTCCTGCCGCTGGTGTCGCTGCTCTGGACGGTCATCGCCAAGGGCGTCGCCCGCTTCGACGCGAACTTCTTCTCGTACTCGATGCGCGGGGTCATCTCCGAGGGCGGCGGCGCGGTCCACGCCCTCGTCGGCACGCTCGAGATCACGCTGTTCGCGGCGCTCATCTCGGTGCCGATCGGCCTGCTCACCTCGATCTACCTGGTCGAGTACGGTCGCGGCGCACTGGCGAAGGGCATCACGTTCTTCGTCGACGTCATGACGGGCATCCCGTCGATCGTCGCCGGTCTGTTCGCCTACGCGCTCTTCGCGCTGTTCCTCGGCCCGGGCGCCCGCTTCGGTCTGGTCGGCTCCGTCGCCCTGTCGGTGCTGATGATCCCGATCGTCGTGCGCTCCACCGAAGAGGTGCTGAAGATCGTCCCGATGGAACTCCGCGAGGCCTCGTACGCCCTCGGGGTGCCGAAGTACCTCACGATCCTCAAGGTCGTGCTCCCCACCAGCCTCGCCGGCATCACCACCGGCGTCATGCTCTCCATCGCCCGCGTCATCGGTGAGACCGCCCCGCTGCTCGTCACGGCCGGCTTCACCGCGAGCATGAACTACAACCTGTTCCGCGACCCGATGATGACCCTGCCGGTGTACGCGTACACGCAGTACTCGCAGCAGGGCGCCAACCCGGTGCCGTTCGTCGACCGGGCCTGGACCGCGGCCCTCGTGCTCATCCTGATCGTGATGCTGCTCAACCTGCTCGCCCGGTTCATCACCCGTCTCTTCGCCCCCAAGCTCAGCCGCTGACCCTCCGCCCCCGCGGAACCAGCGACACCACCCACCCAGAAGGATCAACGTGTCCAAGCGCATCGAGGTCGACGGCCTCAACGTCTACTACTCGAAGTTCAAGGCGGTCGAGGGTGTCGACATCACCATCGAGCCCCGCACCGTCACGGCCTTCATCGGCCCGTCGGGCTGCGGCAAGTCCACCTTCCTCCGCACCCTGAACCGCATGCACGAGGTCATCCCCGGCGCATGGGTCGAGGGCTCGGTCAAGATCGACGGCGACGACCTGTACGGCGCCGGCGTCGACCCCGTGCTCGTCCGTCGTCAGGTCGGCATGGTCTTCCAGCGTCCGAACCCGTTCCCCACGATGTCGATCCGCGACAACGTGCTCGCGGGCGTGAAGCTCAACAACAAGCGCGTCTCCCGCTCCGAGGCCGACGACATCGTCGAGCGCTCGCTGCAGGGCGCGAACCTGTGGAACGAGGTCAAGGACCGCCTCGACAAGCCCGGCATGGGTCTGTCCGGTGGGCAGCAGCAGCGTCTCTGCATCGCCCGCGCGATCGCGGTCGAGCCGGACGTGCTCCTGATGGACGAGCCCTGCTCGGCCCTCGACCCGATCTCGACCCTCGCCATCGAGGACCTGATCGAGGAGCTCAAGAAGGAGTTCACGATCGTGATCGTGACCCACAACATGCAGCAGGCGTCGCGCGTCAGCGACAAGACGGCGTTCTTCAACATCGCCGGCACCGGCGCTCCCGGCAAGCTCATCGAGTTCGACGACACCGCGACGATGTTCTCGAACCCGTCCGTGCAGGCCACCGAGGACTACGTCTCGGGCCGCTTCGGTTGATCGGCATCCGTCCGTCGCACTGACGGACGGCCTGGAGGCCCGGTGCACGTCCGCCACGGACGCGCACCGGGCCTTCGTGGTTGCGCCGGGTGCGACGGCAACCCGCGGGACGTGCGCATGTTCCGACGATCCACGCGTCGATCGACTCGTGGTTCGTCGCTCGATGCGCACGCAGACGTTGCGTGCGCATGTTCCGACAGTCCGCGCGTCGATCGACTCGTGGAACGACGAAAGGTGCCCGCGCATCGACTGCACGGGCACCTTCCGGAATGCCTCAGGCCGTGGTGGTGGGGACCGCCATGATCGGCGAGGTGGTGGGCTGCTCGGAACCGCCCTCGGGCTCGACCGTCATGCCGATCGTCGCGCCCTCGGACATCGCGCCCTTGAGCACGGCGGAGTGCACACCGTCAGCAGCACCGTCGACCAGGCCGGCCGACTTGATGGTGCCGCCCTGCTCCTCGGAGCCGATGTACCAGAGCTCGTACGTCTTGCCCTTCGGCGCCTGCTCGACACCGTCGAGGATCACCGCGGACTTGCCGAGGTCGTTCGACCACACGACCGTCGCCGAACCGCCGCCCGCGACCTTGGTCGTCGTGCGCTGGAAGTCCGAGGCGGCGTAGATGCGGTCGAGGCCGCTCGAGGCCTGCGTGGTGCCGGTGCCGGGGCCGTTCGGGTCGAAGATCGACCCGACGCCGAGTCCGCCGAAGAAGACCGCGGCGACGGCAGCTGCGGCCGTCAGCATGACCGCCGGACGCTGGAACCAGCGGCGGCGAGCCTCGGAGGAAGCCCGGCCACCGGCGGTGGGGCCGTCGGCGATCGAGGCGACGTGCCTGGCGGGCTCGGGACGGGCCTCCTGGACGGAGGTGGCCTCGGCGACCGGGGTCTGGTCGACCGTCGCATCGGCGAGGGGCGCGGCCTGGGGGGTCGTCGCGATCCGGGCCAGCAGCGACGCCTTGAGCGACGCGGGGGGCTCGATCGGTGCGACGGCGTAGGCGAGCTGCAGCGCGGTCTCGCGCAGCGAGTCGTTCTCGGCCTGCAGCTCGGGGGACGTCCGGAGGGCGTCCTCGAGGAGCGCGCGCTCGTCGTCGGACAGCGCGTCGAGTGCGTGGGAACCCGTCATCAGTGCGGGGTCGTCGTGGCGTTCGGTCATGAGGTCACCCCCATCTCGTCTCGGAGTCGGATCATCCCGTCACGGAGACGGGTCTTGACGGTGCCGATGGGGACACCGAGGTGTTCGGCCATCTCGCTGTGCGAGTAGCCGCCGTAGTACGCGAGTTGCACGGCCTGCCGCTGGAACTCGGTGAGCTTCGCCAGCGCTCGGCCGACGCGCTCGTGCTCGATGCGGATCTCGACGGACTCGGAGACCTGGTCGAAACCGGCCTCGAGATCGCGGATGCCGATCTTGGTGTCGCGGTCGTGCGACGACTGCGAGGCACGGACCCGGTCGACCGCTCGGCGGTGGGCCATGGTGAGGACCCAGCTGGCGGCCGTCCCACGCTTCCGGTCGAAGCGGGTGGCCTGCTGCCAGACCTCCAGGAAGACCTCCTGTGTGACCTCTTCCGACTGCGCGCGGTCCCGGAGGAGGCGCGTGATCAGACCGAGGACCCGACCGGAGAGTGCGTCGTAGAGGTCCGCGAAGGCGGCTTGGTCACCGGCGGCGACCCGGGCGAGGAGGTCGTCCGGCGATGCCTGAGCTGGCTCTGACGAGCTCCAGCGTTCGGTGTCGCTATCCACGAGGGCAAGCATTGCAGGTTTCCCTCCTCTCGGTTGCTTTCGTTGACCAGGCGGGTAGCACGAAGCCTCCGCATGGGCGGTCGAGACGAGGGGCCGGCGTGACCCACAGGGAATTGACCGGCGGTGCCGGTCCGGGTCACACCGGGCCTCTCGCTTCGTGACGGGCATTCCGTCCGTCACGCAGATGATTCGGTGCGGTCCCCGCTGTGGATTGGATGGGGGTCGGGATTTCTCGGCGGGATGGGCGCGGCGGGCCCGCACAGGGGTGCACGCGGGCACGCCCGGGGCCGGTTCTGTCCACCATGAGTGAACAGGGTCGAGTGATCAGCCGACGTCTCGTAGACTGGGTCTCGCCGGGCCGCAGCAAGCCCCGGGCTCCAAAATTCGCCGCTTCGAGCGGCCTCGCGCCGAGAGGCGCTTCTGCGGCCCGGTCTTTTCATGCCCGGATGCGTTCCGGCCTGCTGCTGCGCGGTCTTGGCCGTGCGCGTCATCGCGCTGGTGCGCGGCCCTGGCCTGGAGGCCCGGTGCGGGTCCGCCCCGCCGCTCGCTCAGTCCAGGCTGTCGCGGCGCCAGAGCGCCGCCGCCTCGGTCAGGTCGGCCGCCAGCTCGGTCAGGCGGAGCGCCCGCGTCGTGAGTTCGCTCGCGCGCTCGGATGCAACCAGGTCGGACTCGTCCGCCACGGCGGTCGCGCCGGCGGCGGTCAGACGGCAGAACGACGCCCCGCGGTCGAGCGCCACCGCGAGGTCGCCCGTGTACAGGCCGTGCAGGATGCGGTCGGCGAGCGTCAGGATCTCCGCCGGCCCCGTCGGTTCCTCGGCACCCGCGACCGCCTGGTCGATCGTGCCGATCTGCGCCGTGCCCCGCTCGAACAGGTACGCGATCTCCTCCGGGTTCTGCCGGATGACGATGCGCACGAGGTACACCCGCCAGAGCGCCCCCGGCAGCGTGTGTGCCCCGACCCGTGCCCACAGTTCCGCGATGGCGTCGATGCCGTGCACGTCGGTGTACGTGACGAGCCGCTCGACCACGGCCGGGTCCGGGTCCTCGCGCACCCGGTGCAGCAGGGCGTTCGCGGTCTCGTGCGCGACACGGTTCACGAGCGCCGGGTCCTCACCGCCCTGGATGGCGGCGAACTCGGCGTCGGTGAAGTGGACGGGACGGTGGTGATCGCGAGGCACCGCAGCAGTGTAGGCGCGGCCGGTGACACGCCCGCGTCCCGTTCGCCCAGAACGCAACCGCTGCGCCACGCGTACGGTGTTGCGGCAGGGAGGCGCTCCTCCCTGCACGTGAAGGAGAGGATCTTCCATGAACGCCCTGCTCATCATCCTGGCTGTGATCGCAGTCATCCTGCTGTTCGTCGGCGGTTTCGCTGCGAGCCTCAAGTTCCTGCTCTACGTCGGCATCGTGCTGCTGATCATCGCGGTCATCGCGTGGCTGCTGCGGACGCTCACCGGACGCCGGGGCTGACCCGGTCAGACGGTTCCGTCCCGGAGGCCCTCACCCGCTAGCCTTGCGGGTGAGGGCCTCTAGCTCAGTTGGTAGAGCACCGGACTTTTAATCCGAGGGTCGTGGGTTCGAGCCCCACGGGGCCCACCCACTAGCTCCTGTCTAGAATGTCCTCGATGGGCCGACGATCGCAGCGCGAGCGGCCGGGCACCCCCACCGGCCCGGCGACGATGCGCCGACGCCGCCGGAAGCTGGTGCCGACACTCGCCCTCAGCGCGATGGCACTCGGGGTCTCCGGACTCCTGCTGATCCTGCCGAGCGTCTCGAGTGCCTGCCAGCCGGTGTCCTCGTCGACCTCGGCCTCGGCCGTCGCTGCCCCCGGCGTCTCAGCCGACCGCGTCGCCGCGGCGATCGAGCCTGGATCGCGCGTGCTCATCGTGGGCGACTCGTACACCTCGGGTCGGGGCTCGACCAGCGGACTCCGCGGCTGGGCACAGGACCTCAGCGAGGACCGTGGGTGGACGGCCAAGATCGACGGGTACCCGGGCACGGGCTACGTCGACACCGGTCGGACCGGTTCGTCGCACTACACGTACGGGCCACGCCTCGAGCGGCACGCCTCGTTCGACCCCCAGCTCGTGATCGTGCAGGGCAGCCAGAACGATTGGCTCGTCGACTCGGACACCCTCCGCGCCACGGTGGAGCGGACCCTCCGCACGGCGCAGCAGACCTGGCCGGACGCCGTCGTCGTCGCGCTCGGCCCGTCAGCACCGCTCCCGTGGGCGAACTCGACCGTCGGGGTCGCCGCGTCGGTCGCCGCGGGTGCCGCCGCCGCCGGTGTCCCCTACGTCGACGCCCTCGCCGGCAGGTGGTTCACGTCGAGCAACAGCCCGGGGTACTCCGCCGTCGACGGCGGCCACCCGAACGACGCCGGCTACCAGTACCTGGCGGACCGCGTCGGCGAGTCCCTCGACGCCCTCGGCGCACCCGTCGGCAGCGCCCGCTGCGTCTGAGCGGCGCCATCTGCTCCTGAACGGGGTACAACCCGTCCCCAGCGGGCTCATGGGAGATCCCCTGCCCACCACAGCCCGCCCTCAGCGGATTGTTGGGCTGCCGCCGATAGTGTCGTTCCCGGATCCGATCACCGGATCCTGCAGCACAGCACCACCACGAACGAACGGGGTACACCGTGATCGAGCCCATCGAAGCCACGCAGACCAGCACCACCGGTGACGCGCGCCGCATCGTCGAGCTCGCAGCAGCGACCAACACGACGATGAGCAACGAGCTCCTGCTCGACACGCTCCGCCGCAACGCCCAGGTCACGACCCGCCACATCCGCAAGGACTTCATCGAGGTCGCGACGGCCACCGCCGTGCTCGGCTACGTCTGCCGGCAGCGCAAGGACTTCATCGCGCTCCGTGGCGACGACCCGGCGTGGGCGCACGAGGTCGGCCGGTACGCGACCGAGTCCCTCGCGGTCGAGGCACTCCGGATGCGCCGCGGCTGACGCCCGGCGTCCGACACGAACACAGAAGGCCCCGCCGGACACCCGGCGGGGCCTTCTTCGTGTCGGTGGTGGCGCCGACCGGAGTCCTCAGGACCAGACGCGGCGGATCCCCCACGAACCGGTCCAGGTCTCGTCCGGCTCGAGCCAGCGCAGGCCCTCGCCCGAGTTCAGGGCGTTCGCGGGCGCCGTCATCGGTTCGACCGCGACGGCGAGGCCCTTCCCGTCGCCCCGCGGGTACTCGCGCGAGGTGAAGACCTGCACGTAGGGGAACGAGGCGTCCTGCCAGAGCTCCACACCGTCGCCCTCGGGCCCGTGCATCGTCGTGCGGCGGATCCCGTCGGCGTCGGGGGTGACGTCCTTGTAGGCGGTGTCGAGGTCCGAGTCCCCGGCACGTCGCCCCTGGCGCAGGTCGGACGGCGTGCCCTCGACCGGCACCGAACCGTTCGGCACCTTCTGCTCGTCGACTGTGAACGCGGTCGCGGCGTCGAGCGTGACGACCAGGTCGTCGGCGGGGGTGTCACCCGCACGCAGGTACGGGTGGGCACCGACGGCGAAGGGTGCGCGGACGCCCGAGCGGTTCGTGACCTCGTGCGTGACGCGGATGCCGTCGTCGACGAGTTCGTGCAGCACGCGCGTCTCGAGGGTGAAGGGCCACCCGTGCTGCGGGTGGATCGTCGCTTCCTGCTGGATCGACGTCCCGGTCTGCGAGACCACCCGGTACGGGGCGAACCGGAGCAGTCCGTGCGACGCGTTGCCGTACTTCGGCTCCGAGACGTCGAGCTGCTGCCGCTTGCCGTCGAGCTCCCACACACCACCGGCGACGCGGTTCGGCCAGGGCGCCAGGACGATGCCGTTCGCCCCCGGCGGCTGCTCGGTCACGGGGAACGGCTCGGTGATGTCGAAGCCGGCGACGCGGAGTTCGCGGATGCCCGCGGCGACCTCGGTGACCACGGCTTCGACGACCCCGTCGGGTCCGGCGTGGTGGAGGCGGTACTGGCCACCCGTGGGTGCTGCGGTCATGGGGTGTTCTTCCTTCCGGCTGGTTCGGTGTGCTGCTCGCCGTCGGCGACGATCACCTGGGCCCCGGCCGCCCGGATCGTGGCGACCGAGGCGGCGTCGGCCTCGGCGGTGACGACGACGTCGATGTCCTCGAGCGCGCGGACGACCCCGATGTGGGCCCGGCCGAACTTCGACCCGTCCGCGACCACGACCGTACGCCGGGCCGTCGCCGCGAGCATCCGCTTGGCCTCGGTCTCGGGCAGGTTCACGTTCGTCAGGCCGTGGTCGACGTCGAGTCCGGTCCCGCCGAGGAACACGAGGTCCGCAGCGATCATGGGCAGGATCGCCCCGTTGAAGGGGGCGACGAGCGAGTGCTGCAGGGGCCGGAGGGTGCCGCCGGTGACGATCACGGTGAAGCGCGGGACGGCACGCTCGAGTGCGAGCGCCGTGGTGAGGGAGTTCGTGACGACCGTGACGCCGGTGAGCTCGGTGCGCGCCACGAGGGCCTCGGCGACGGCGGCCGGCGTGGTGCCGACGTCGAGGACGACGCACTCCCCCGGGCGGACCAGCGCAGCGGCCGCACGGCCGATGGCGGCCTTGGCCACCTGGTGCTCGACGGCGGTCTCCTCGAAGGGGCGCTCGGTGGACCCGGCCCCGAGGCGGACCGCGCCTCCGTGCACCCGCCGGATCCGGGCCTCCTGGTCGAGGACGGCGAGGTCCTGGCGGACCGTCACCTCGCTGGTGCCGAGGGACGCGGCCAACGCGGCCGTCCGGACCATGCCGGGGGCGCCGTCGACGATCGCGACGATGCGGTCCTGCCGGAGGGGCGCGGGCAGCGCGCCGGCGAGGAAGGAGAGGTCGGCGTCCGTCATGTGCACAGTTTCGCTTGCTTCCGATGTCTTTCGCAACGCTTCGGATGGGCGCTAGGCTGTTCCGGTGATCACCAAGCGCGTGACGAAGCTCGCGGACGGCCGCGACCTCTTCTACTTCGACGACGCCGACTCGACGCTGCCCGCAGAACGCAGCATCGACGAGCGCGTGCTCGACCCGCGGCCCGAGACGGCGCGGATGCGGCAGGACGTCCTGACGGGCGAGTGGGTTTCGATCGCGGCGTCCCGGCAGAACCGGGTGTTCCTGCCGCCGGCCGACCAGGATCCGCTCGCACCCCAGAGCCCGGCCAACCCGTCCGAGATCCCGAGCCGCTACGACGTCGCCGTGTTCGAGAACCGATCGCCGTCGTTCGGCCCGCTGCTCGAAGCCGACGACGCCCCCGAGTCGCTCGAGTCCCTGAGCGACGTCGGCCTGAACCGCCAGCTCCGCTCGGTCGGCCGGTGCGAGGTCGTGTGCTTCTCACCCGAGACCTCCGGGTCCTTCGCGTCCATCTCCGAGTCGCGTGCCCGCACCGTCGTCGAAGCCTGGGCCGACCGTACCGCCGCACTCTCCGCGATGCCGGGCATCCAGCAGGTGTTCCCCTTCGAGAACCGGGGCGAGGCGATCGGTGTCACGCTGCACCACCCGCACGGGCAGATCTACTCGTACCCGTACATCACGCCGCGCACCCAGCGCCTGCTCGCGAGCATCGAACGGTTCGGCCCGGACCTGTTCGAGCAGCACCTCGCGAACGAGCGGGGTTCCGAGCGGGTCGTCCTCGCTGGCGAGCACTTCACCGCCTTCGTCCCGTTCGCCGCGCGCTGGCCCATCGAGATCCACATGCTGCCGCACCGCCACGTCCCCGACTTCGCGGGCCTGACCGACGCCGAGAAGGACGAGCTGGCCCACATGCACCTCCGGCTCACCCGCGGGCTCGATGCGCTCTACGGCGACCCGACGCCGTACATCGCCGCGTGGCACCAGGCACCGGTGCACACCGCCCGCGACACCGTGCGGCTGATGCTGCAGATCACCTCGCCGCGACGTGCGGCGGACAAGTTGAAGTTCCTGGCCGGCAGCGAAGCCGCCATGGGCGCCTGGATCGGGGACCTCGTGCCCGAGAAGGCGGCCGAGTTCATCCGACAGGGAGTCGAGCGCGCATGACGTTCCAGCAGGTCTACGGGTACGAGCCGACGGTGCGGTACTCCGCCCCGGGTCGCGTCAACCTGATCGGTGAGCACACCGACTACAACGACGGCTACGTGCTGCCCTTCGCGATCGACCGTCGCACCACCGCCTCCATCGCGCAGCGTGACGACCGGACGATCCGCGTCGCCTCCGCCTTCGACGCCTCGAGCGAGCCGGTGGCGCTGTCCCTCGACGACCTGTCGCCCGAGGCCATGGACGGTTGGTCGGCCTACGTCTTCGGGATCGCCTGGGCCCTGCGCGAGCAGGCCGGTGCCGATCTGGACGACAAGACCGGGTTCGACGTCTTCATCGAGTCCGACGTGCCCGTCGGTGCGGGCCTGTCGTCCAGTGCGGCGATCGAGTGCGGTGTCGCGCTGGCCTTCAACGACCTGTGGGAACTCGGCCTCGACCGGAAGACCCTGGCGCGGGTCGGGCAGTACTCGGAGAACCACGCCGTCGGTGCCCCCACCGGGATCATGGACCAGTCCGCCTCGCTGCTCGGCGAGCAGGACGCCGTCGTGTTCCTCGACTGCCGCACGCTCGACACCGCCGTCGTCGACCTGGCGCTCGAGGCGAACGGGCTCGAGGTCCTGGTGATCGACACCCGCGTCGAGCACGCCCACGCAACCGGTGGCTACGCGGCTCGTCGGGCCTCGTGCGAGAAGGGTGCGCGGGCGCTCGGTGTCGAGGCACTGCGTGACGTCAGCGTCGAGGACCTGCCTCGTGCGCAGGAGCTCCTGGACGACGAGACCTTCCGCCGCGTACGGCACATCGTGACCGAGGACCAGCGCGTCCTCGACACCGTCCGCACGCTGCGCGAACAGGGCCCCCGGGCGATCGGTTCGCTGCTCGTCGCGTCGCACGAGTCGATGCGGGACGACTTCGAGATCTCCGTGCCGGAGCTCGACCTGGCCGTCGCGACGGCGGTCGAGCAGGGTGCCGTCGGTGCGCGCATGACCGGTGGTGGGTTCGGCGGTGCGGCGATCGCGCTGGTCGACCAGGAGTCGCGCGGTGCGATCACCGCCGCCGTCACCGCCGCCTTCGCCGACGCCGGGTTCCGCGAGCCGAACGTGTTCACGGTGCACGCCGCGCAGGGCGCCCGGCGCGACTGACGGCGCTCCGCCGCTCGACGTTTCGCGATCAGCGACAGTTCACGCGGCGATCAGCCCGTGGACTGTCGCTCAGCGCGAAAGAACGGCAGCGCCCGGCCGCGCCCGCGCCGACTCAGCCGAGGTAGTCCGCGTACCGGACGTACTCCACCACGTTCCCGAGCACGAACGGGTGCGTCCGACCGTGCTCCACGGCCCACTCCACCCACGCGGTCTGCGCCGGCATGAGCAACCACACCAGGGCGGTGGTCCCGAGCACGGCGGCCAGGGTCAGGCCCATCACGGTGTGCTCGTCGAACCGGGCTGCACCACGGCGGGCGATCGCGACAACGAACCCGGCGACCGCGAACCCCACCGTCGCGAGCGTCCAACCGAACCAGGGGCCCGACGTGAACGTGTACTCCTGGCCGGCGTGCACGAAGGTCGTCGCCCAGGTCGACCCCGGAGCCTGGAACAGCACGCAGAGCACCACGATGACGATCAGCCACCGGGCGTCCTTGGTCAGTTGCGACGGCTCGGGCCGGGCTCGCATCACCGGCGTCGTCTGCAGACGTTCATCCCCCATGCCGCGACCGTAGCACCGGCGGAGTGCACTTCGTGAGCAGCAATGGTCGGGTGCGATGACGCCACCCGACCATTGCTGCTCACCATCGCCACGCGAGCGCGCAGCCCGCGCCCTACGACAGCTGGCGCTCGGCGGCCTCGACGACGTTCTTCATGAGCATCGCGCGGGTCATCGGCCCGACGCCACCGGGGGTGGGCGACAGGAAGCCCGCGACCGACGCGACCGCGGGGTCGACGTCGCCGTGCAGCTTCGCCTTGCCGGTCTCCTCGTTGACCACGCGGGTGATCCCCACGTCGATGACGGCGGCACCGGGCTGGACCCAGTCCGGCTTGACGAGCCCGGCGACCCCGGCCGCGGCGACGATGATGTCGGCACGACGGCACTCCGCGGCGACGTCGGCGGTCAGCGAGTGCGTCAGGGTCGCGGTCGCCTCGAGCCGCGTGAGCAGCAGGCCGAGCGGCCGTCCGACGGTCAGCCCCTGCCCGATGATCGTGACGTGCGCACCACGGATCGGGATCTCGTACGCGTCGAGCATCGCGACGATGCCCCGAGGGGTGCACGGCAGCGGTGCGTCGATCGTGCCGGCACCACCGGGCACGGCGAGCACCAGCTCGCCGAGGTTCGTCGGGTGCAGGCCGTCGGCGTCCTTCGCCGGGTCCATCAGCTCGAGCATCGGCGTCGGGTCGATGCCCTGCGGCAGCGGGAGCTGCACGATGAACGCGGTGACCCGGGGGTCGTCGTTCATCTGCAGGATCGCGGCCCGGATGTCGGCAGCGGACGCCGTCTCGGGCAGGTCGATGCGGTGCGAGTCGAGCCCGATCGACGCCGAGTCGCGGTGCTTGCCCGCGACGTAGGACATCGAGCCGGGGTTCGAGCCGACCATGATCGTGCCGAGGCCCGGACGGATGCCGTGCTCGTGCAGGCGGTCGATCCGGCCCCGGAGTACGTCGAGCGTCCGGGCAGCGAGGGCGGTGCCGTCGATGCGGACGGCACTGCCCGCACCGGCCCAGAGCTCGCGCGGGAGCGCCGCGCTGACCGAACCGCTCACGCGTAGAGCGGGAACGCGTCGGTCAGGACCTTCACGCGGGCCGAGAGCGCTGCGACGTCCGGGTTCGGCATGAGGGTCAGCGCGATGATGTCGGCCACCTCGGTGAACTCGGCGTCGCCGAAGCCACGGGTCGCCAGCGCCGAGGTGCCGATGCGGACACCCGAGGTGACCATCGGCGGGCGCGGGTCGAAGGGCACGGAGTTGCGGTTCACGGTGATGCCGACCTCGTGCAGCAGGTCTTCGGCCTGCTTGCCGTCGACCTCGGACGCGCGCAGGTCGACGAGCACCAGGTGCACGTCGGTGCCGCCGGTGAGCACGTCGATGCCCGCGGCCTTGGCGTCGTCGGCGGTCAGACGGGCGGCGAGGGCCTGGGCGCCGCGGATCGTGCGCTCCTGACGGTCCTTGAACTCCGGGGTGCCGGCGAGCAGGAACGCGGTGGCCTTCGCGGCGATCACGTGCATGAGCGGGCCGCCCTGCTGGCCGGGGAAGACCGCGGAGTTCAGCTTCTTGAACAGGGTCTCGTCGTTCGACAGGATGATGCCCGAGCGGGGGCCGCCGAGGGTCTTGTGGACCGTCGACGAGACGACGTGCGCGTGCGGCACCGGGGACGGGTGCAGACCGGCTGCGACGAGGCCGGCGAAGTGCGCCATGTCGACCCAGAGCTTCGCACCGACCTCGTCCGCGATCTCGCGGAACTTCGCGAAGTCGAGCTGGCGCGGGTAGGCGGACCAACCGGCGATCAGGACCTTCGGCTGGTGCTCGATGGCCTTGGCGCGGATGTCCTCGTAGTCGACCTCGAACGTCTCGGGGTCGACGCCGTACGCCACGGCGTTGTAGATGCGGCCCGAGAAGTTGAGCTTCATGCCGTGGGTCAGGTGACCGCCGTGGGCGAGTTCGAGGCCGAGGATGGTGTCGCCGGCCGAGGCGATGGCGTGCAGGACGGCCGCGTTCGCCGTCGCGCCGGAGTGCGGCTGCACGTTCGCGTACTCGGCACCGAAGAGCGCCTTGGCACGGTCGATGGCGAGCTGCTCGGCGACGTCGACGTACTCGCAGCCGCCGTAGTAGCGCTTGCCCGGGTAGCCCTCGGCGTACTTGTTGGTGAGCACGGAGCCCTGCGACTCGAGCACGGCGCGCGGCACGAAGTTCTCGGAAGCGATCATCTCGAGGGTGTCGCGCTGGCGGCCGAGCTCCTGCTGCAGGACGGCGGCGATCTCGGGGTCGACCTCGGTGAGCGGGGCGTTGAACGCGGCGCGGGCGGCGGCCTGCTCGGCCACCTCGGCCGAGTCAGAGACGAACGGGGGCAGATCGGCAATGGACACGGGACTCCTACGGTGTGCGGACGACCAGCTGGTCGCACTCGGACGGTCGGTCGGTGCAGCCCAGGCGTACGGCCGCGCACCGTGTCTTTGTCGCTCCCCGATGGTGACCCATCCAACGCCAGTCGCGACCTGACGATCGTACCGAGCCACCGCACCCTGTGTCACCCTGGATGCATGACGCTGCTCTCGCCCGACGTGGACGAACGGACCACCACGGACGAACGGACCAGTGCGCGGGCGGACACCCCGTGGGTCACGGTGGTGTGGGACGACCCGGTGAACCTGATGTCGTACGTCACCTACGTCTTCCAGCGGCACTTCGGGTTCTCACGCGAGCAGGCCGAGCGGCTCATGCACCAGGTCAACGACGACGGCCGGGCGATCGTGGCGACGGGCCCGCGTGAGTCGATGGAGGCCCACGTGCAGTCCATGCACGGCTACGGGCTGCAGGCGACCGTCGACAAGGCTCCCGAAGCGTGATCCCGTTCGTCCGCCGCGCCGACGGCGTCCACCTCGGCCTGTCCTCCGGCGAGCGCGACCTGCTCGCCTCGCTCACCGAGCAGCTGCAGCAGGTGCTCGGCGGCGACCTGTCCACGGACCCGATCAGCGAGCGGATGTTCCCGGACGCCTACCCCGGCGACGACGAGGCGAGCGCGGAGTTCCGGAAGTACACGCAGTCCGACCTGCTCACGCAGAAGACGACGAACGCCTCGATCGTGCACGACTGGCTGACGGGCAGCCGCGACGGTTCGCTCGACGCCGAGGACGAGCAGGCGTGGCTCCGTACCCTCACCGACCTGCGGCTGACGATCGCCGACCGGCTGGGCATCGAGGACGCCGACGACGAGGAGCGCTCGGTCGAGGCCGACGCGGGCGTCGGCCTGCGCGACGTCTACGACTGGCTCGGCTACGTGCAGGAGCACCTGGTCGTCACGCTCACGTCGCGCTGACTGCCCACGGCCTGGAGGCCCGGGTCACCTCCGGCGCGACGGGTCACCCCAGCAGGTCGGCGCGGTGGGCTCGCGCCCAGTCGGTCAGGCTCCGGGGTGCGGTGCCGGTGATGCGTCGGACGTCGTCGCTCATCACGTCGACGCCGTCGAGGCCGAGTCGGACGACCCGGCCGAACTGCTGCCGGAGCCCCTCGGCCTGCCAGGCGGGCACCCCGCTCAGGCGCAGCACACCGGCGTAGACCCGGCTCGGCAGGTGCAGGGCGCGCACGGGTCGGCCGAGCCCTGCGGTGAGCGCGGCGGCGACACCCCGCGCGTCGAGCAGGTCCGGCCCGGTGAGCACCGGTTCGGTGCCGTCGTGGCCGTCCTCCGTCAACACCCGGGCGGCGGTCCGGGCGATGTCCTCGGTGTCGATCCAGCCGATCACCCCGCGGCCCGTGGTGTGCGGGAACCACCCCCGTCGGATCGCCGGCGCCGAGGGCTGCACGTTCGTCATGAACGACGAGGGGTGCAGGATCGTCCACGCCAGCCCGCTCTCGCGCACCAGCCGGTCGATGTGCCAGGCGGCACTCGCCCACGACATCGGGGAGTGCTCGGCGGCGTCCCCGCCCGACAGCTGCACGATCCGGCCGACCCCGGCCCGCTGCGCCGCACGGACCCCGGTGGTGCCCTGCTCGCGCTGCCGCTGGCTGACCGGCGTCACGAGGAAGAACCGGTCGACCCCCTCGAGCGCCGCGGTGAGCGCGTCCTCGTCGTCCAGGTCGGCCAGACGTCCGTCGATGCCCCGCGCCCGGAGCGCGTCGACCTGTTCGGGCCGTCGGACCACGGCACGCACCGTCACCCCGGCCGCCCGCAGCAGCTCCGTAGTCTTGCCCCCGACGTCCCCGGTCACGCCGGTGACCGCCACGATCTCGCCCATGTCTGCTCCTCGTCCCGCTGACCCGTTCTGGTATCAGTTTCCTGATACCAGAACGTACGCCGGTACGATCGCCCCGTGCCCCAGGAACTCCCAGCCCCGCGCGACGACGTCGACGGCATCGTGGCCTGGACGGTGATCCGGGCCGCACGGACGCTCTCCCGCCGGCTCGCAGCCGAGCTGGCGCCGCTCGGGTTGACGCCCGTGGAGTTCGGGGCGCTCATCCAGCTCGCGGCGGCGGGCGAGCTCAGCCAGGCCGACCTGGCGCGGGCCGTCGGCGTCCGACCGCAGAGCATGACGACGCTCGTCGGGGGGCTCTCGACGCGGGGACTCGTGGAGCGGGGCGCCGCACCTGGCCGGGGACGGTCCTCCCGGATGCGGCTGACCGACCAGGGCGAGGCGCTGCTGGCACGCGCCCACCCGATCGTCCGGGCGAGCAACGCGTGGTTCGGCGACGGTGCGGAAGCGATCTCGGCGACCCTGCTCCCGCTGCTCGAGCCGGACGCGGGCGACGACGGGTCCGCCGTTCCCTGAGCGATATCAGAAGGCAAACTTGCAAGGTTGGCTGGTGACGGACTAGCCTCCGGGGCGTGACCGACGCACCGGAGACCGACCCGACCGACCTGGCCGACGCCGTGCTGACGATGCACGGACGACTGCGGCGGTCGTTGCTGGCCTCGAAGTCGGACGACGTCACGGCGTCGCAGACCGCCGCCCTCGGACGCCTGCTGCGGCACGGGCCGGCCACCATCGCCGACCTGGCGCGAGCCGAGGGTGTCCGACCGCAGTCGATGGGCGCGACCGTCCAGGCCCTGGTCGACCTCGGCCTGGCCGAGCGGCAGGCCGACCCGACGGACGGCCGGCGGGCGATCGTCAGCGCGACGGCGGCCGGTCGGGACGCGCGCCAGACCGCCTGGGCCGCGCGGAACCACGAGCTCGCCGAGCGGCTCGCGACCCTGCCCGAGGCGGACCGCCGCGTCGTCGCGCGGGCGATGGACCTGCTCGGGCCGATCGTCGATCCCTGACCCGCACCCCTCGCCCAGTCCTGCAACCGGAAGAAGCGCTCTCACGTCCACCACCACCACCGCCGACACCACCACGGGCAGCGGCTTCGGTCCGAAGCTCCTCATCCCGGTGCTCGTCGGGCCCCTGCTCAACCCGATCAACACCACGATGGTGTCGGTCGCCCTCACCCCGATCTCCCGCGACCTGGGCATCGGTGCGGCGCAGGCGATCTGGCTCGTCGCGGCCCTGTACCTGGCGAGTGCGATCGCGCAGCCCACGATGGGCAAGCTCGCCGACCGGTTCGGCCCGAAGAAGGTGTTCCTGACCGGGCTCGTCATCGTCGGGATCGCCGGGGTGGTGCCCGAGGTGCTGACCGGGTTCGGCGGCGCCGTTTTCGCCCGGGTGCTCATCGGCATCGGGACGTCGTCGGCCTACCCGGCGGCACTCACCACGCTCCGGCAGCACTCCGCTCGGATCGGGAAGCCGACGCCGCCGCTCGTGCTCGGGGCGCTGTCGATCACGTCGCTCGTGTCCGCCGCCGCCGGCCCACCGCTCGGCGGGGCGCTCATCGCCGCGTTCGGCTGGCACGCGATCTTCCTGGTGAACGTGCCGCTCGCGGTGTTCGGCATCGTCGTGGCGACGCTCTGGCTGCCGTCCGACCGGCTGCGTCCGCGCGACGACGCCGACCTGCCGGTGCTGCAGGCGCTCGACCCGCTCGGCATGGTGCTGATGACCGTGACCGTCTCGGCGCTGCTCGTCTTCCTGCTCGACCTGTCCGCCGGGCTGTGGTGGCTGCTCGCGGTGGCCGTCGTGCTGCTCGTCGCCCTGGTGGCGTGGGAGCTCCGGGCCGTGCGACCGTTCGTCGACGTGCGGCTGCTCGCCCGGAACGGCGCGTTGTCGCGCACGTACGGCCGCCTGTTCCTGACGTACCTGCTCGCCTACACGATGACCTACGGGTTCTCGCAGTGGGTGCAGGACGTCGCGGGCTACCCGAGCGACGTCACCGGGTACATCCAGCTGCCGGCCGCGATCGTCGCCGGGGTGGCCTCGTTCGTCGTCGCACGGAAGACCGCGATCCGCGGGCCGCTCGTCGTCGCCGCGCTGGTGCCGATCCTCGGCGGTGTGCTCCTGCTCTTCCTGCACACCGGTTCGCCCGTCGTCCTGCTCGCCCTGACCCCGGCGCTGTTCGGGGTGCCGCAGGCCCTGGCGTCGGTGTCGAACCAGGCGGCGCTGTACCGGCTCGTCCCCGCGGAGTACATCGGCACCGCGGCCGGGCTGTCGCGCACCGCGGTGTACATCGGGGCGATCGCGGCGTCCTCGCTCATCGGTGGCGTGTTCGGCCAGGCCCCGACGACGCCGGACCTGCACGTGCTGGCGTGGGTGATCCTCGGCGTCGCGGTGCTCCTGACCGTGCTGACCCTGGCCGACCGGCGCTTGCGGGACGCTGACGCCCGCGCCGACGCCGGTGCCGGCGCCGGCGCCTGACGCTGACGCTTCGTGAGCAGGAATGGTCGAGTCGCCGCGGCGCACTCGACCATTCCTGCTCACGAAGCACCTCCCCCGCGGCCGGTACCCTGATCCGGTGACCGACCCGACCCCCACGCACTGGACCCTGACGCTCGTCTGCGACGACCAGCCCGGGATCGTGCACGCCGTCTCCGGAGCGATCGTCGCCGCCCAGGGCAACATCACCGAGTCGCAGCAGTTCTCCAGCGCCGACACGAACACGTTCTTCATGCGCCTGCAGGTGATGGCGCCGGTGGACCGCGCCGCCTTCGAGGCAGCACTCGCCCCCGTCGCCGCCCGCTACGACGCCCGCGTCCAGCTCGACGTCGTCGGTCGTCCGCTGCGCACCCTCGTGCTCGTGTCGAAGGCGGGCCACTGCCTGAACGACCTGCTCTACCGGCAGCGCGGCGGACAGCTGCCGATCGAGGTCCCCCTCGTGCTGTCGAACCACGCGGACCTGTCCGAGCTCGCCGCGTTCTACTCCGTGCCGTTCGAGCACCGCCCCGTCACCGACGCCGAGTCGAAGGAGCAGATGGAGCGGCGCGTGCTGCAGGCGGTGGAGGAGCACGACATCGAGCTCGTCGTCCTCGCCCGCTACATGCAGATCCTGTCGCCCGAACTCTGCGCCGCACTCGAGGGGCGTGCCGTGAACATCCACCACTCGTTCCTGCCCGGCTTCAAGGGCGCGAACCCGTACCGGCAGGCGCATGCCCGCGGGGTGAAGCTCATCGGTGCGACCGCGCACTTCGTGACGAGCGACCTCGACGAGGGCCCGATCATCGAGCAGAACGTCGTCCGCGTCGACCACACCAAGGAACCGGCAGAGCTGGTGTCCATCGGGCAGGACGAGGAGTCCCGCACGCTCACCCAGGCGGTGCGCTGGATCGCGGAGGACCGCGTCCTGCTCGACGGCGCCCGCACCATCATCTTCAAGTAGGCAGCACCATGACCAACGCCCCGCAGTCCCCCGTCGACTGGGAATCGGTCCCCGACCCGGCAGCCGTCCGGCAGCCGCGTCGGCGGTTCGAGGCCTGGATGATCCTGCGGATCGCCGTGATGGTGTTCGGCCTGCTGTCCCTGGCCTTCTGGGGCTACTGGTCGTGGCAGCTCCCGCTCCCCGGCTACCTGTTCATGGTCGGGGCTCCCCTGTTCGCCGCGGTCGTCTGGTACTTCTTCCGATCGCCGCGCTCCCCGATCGAGACGGACATCGTCGGCAAGACCATCGTCGAGGTCGCCCTGGTCGTCGCCGCAGGCGCGACCTGGATCTCAATCGGCCACCCGGTCGTCGGGATCGTCTTCATCGTGATCGCCGCCCTGAGCGGCGTGATCGCATTCCGCAAGGAGACCGCATGAGCACCACGGGCCTCCAGACCGGCCAGGAGGCCCAGCGCACGCTGGTCCGTGCAGCCCGCGTCGTCGACGCGGCCGGCACCACGGCCGACGGCTGGGTCCTGGTCGTCGGCGACACGATCCACGCGACCGGCTCCGGCCCCGAGGCCCCCGCGGCCGACCGGGTCGTCGACCTGGGCGACGCGGTCCTGACGCCCGGCTTCGTGGACCTGCACGGGCACGGTGGGGCGACCGAAGCGTACGAGGACGACTCGTTCGACCGTTCGCTCGCGATGCACCGTTCGCACGGCACGACCCGCTCCGTCCTGTCGCTCGTCGCGAACCCGGTCCCCGCCCTCGCGGCGTCGCTGGCCCACGTCCGCGCCGTGATGGCGACCGACCCGCTCGTGCTCGGCGTGCACCTGGAGGGACCGTTCCTGTCCCCGCACAACAAGGGCGCCCACAACGAGTCGTTCCTGATCGAGCCGACCCCCGCCGCGGTCGACGCCCTGCTCGAAGCGGGCGAGGGCGTCATCCGCCAGGTCACGATCGCGCCCGAGCTGCCCGGAGCGCTCGACGCCGTCCGCCGCTTCGTCGACGCCGGCGTCACGGTCGCCGTCGGCCACACGGTCGGCACGTACGACCAGGCCCGAGCCGCGTTCGACGCCGGCGCGACGATCCTGACCCACGCCTGCAACGCGATGCCCGGGCTGCACCACCGCGCACCGGGGCCGATCGGCGCCGCCGTGTCGGACGACCGCGTGACGCTCGAACTCATCCTGGACGCCGTCCACGTGCACCCGGTCGTGGCGGACACGCTCTTCCGGGCGACGCCGGGGCGGGTGGCGCTGATCACCGATGCGATGGGTGCCGCCGGCGCTGCGGACGGCTCGTACCGGCTCGGGTCGCTCGACGTCACGGTGACCGACGGCGTCGCACACGTCGCGGGGACGGAGACCATCGCGGGGTCGACGCTGACGCAGGACGTGGCGCTCCGCAACGCGGTCTCGCTGGCCGGGCGGACCCTGCCCGAGGCCGTGGCGGCGCTGACGAGCGTGCCGGCCGGCGCGCTGGGGCTCGGCGACCGCGTGGGTCGGCTGGCGCCGGGGTTCGCCGCGGACCTCGTGGCGCTGTCGCCGTCGCTCGAGGTCGAGCGCGTCTGGGGCGGCGGGCGCGAGCTGCGCTGAAGCGCGCACGGCGCAGACGGCTCGCCCGGGCACGTCACGGCAGGTCGGTCGGGCGGGGGTTGAGGGGCTCACCGAACCGTGGGGCCCGGCCCGGGACGCAGTGCCCGTCGATGGTGACGTCCGCGTACGAATCGAACGCCTGGAAGAAGATGGCGAACCCGTCTGCTGCTGTCCCACCGAGGTACCCCTTCGGGTAGCTGATGACCGTCCGCTCCGGCGTGAGTTCCGTGTCGTGCTGAACACGCGCACCCTCGTACCCGATCGCCGCGAGGGCCCGTGTGACCCCCTCGGCAACCTGATCCGCTGTACCAGGAAGCGGGAGCCGCCGAGTGCTCGCGTAGGTGTACTGCGCAGCGTCCTCGCCATCACTTCCGCAGAGGTTCCACCCGGGGTCCTCGTCACCCCAACCGTCCTGCCCGACGACCGAGCGCACGGCGGCGAAGATGTCCAGGACGTCCTGGTGCGACTGTTCGACGTTCATCGACGTGTCCTTCTGGATCGGGGAGTCCGGGGAGGCGCCGGTGCACCCGGTCAGGAGTGCGGTGACCACCAGGGCTCCGGCGAGTGAGGCGCCCCACGGCTCAGAGCGTCGGGTCACCGGTGCCCCCGGTCTGCCAGCCGTACATGAGCCAGTCGTCCTTGGTCTGCTGCCGCATCCGGTCGAAGGGTCCGCCCCGCTCGGGGATCTCGTCCCCGTGTCCCATCGCCGCTCGTGCAGCGTTGTGCTGGGCGGTGGTCCCGTCGTCGAAGTACGAGTACCGGCCGTCGTCGTCATCGCCGTCGTACGGCCCGTGGCGGGTGACGCCGTGCAGGGTGTCCGGCCCACGGCCCTCGGTCTCGGAGCTGAACGCGTGCGCGTCCCACGTGGACTCGGTCGGGTCACGCCGACCGGACAGGTTCTGCCCGGTGACGGCCCAGCCGTCCTTCGCGCCCTGGCTGGCGAAGACCTGCCCCTCGGGCACGTGCAGCGCGGACGCGTTCGGTACGGCGTCCGTCACACCGGCCGAGCCGAGCAGCACCACGTGGTCGGCGTGGGTCTTCGTCAGGGCGATGGTCGCCACGGTCGTGCCGTAGGAGTGCCCCATGACGGTCAGGTCGGCGTCCCGCCCGGCAGCCGCTCGTGCCGCGTGGAACCCGTCGAGGTCGGCGACGAGTCGCTCGGCGCCCGCTCGCGCTCGGTCTTCCGCCAGGACGGTCCGGAACGACGGGTCGTCGGCCATCGGCGGGTGGTAGCCGATCCAGGACACGACGGCGATGTCACTGCGGCGGATGCCAGCCACACGAGCCTCCTCACGACGCATCCCGCGGGCGATCGCGCTGTAGTCCTGCACCGTGCCGTCCTGGTACGTCGCGGTGTTCATGCCCGGCACGATGACGCTGACGTGCGTGGCACGGTCGAGGTCACCCGCGACGACCTGCGCGAGCGGGGGACGGTCGTCGACGAGTGCCACCAGCGAGACCGGTGTCGTGGCGAGGGTGTCCTGGATGTTCCGGTAGGCGTCGCGCTGCCGCTCCCAGACGAGCAGCTGCTCCCGTGCCGTCGCCGCTTCGGCCGGGTTCCGGGCGGCGTCGTGCCGCCCTCGCCAGTGGCGGACCTGCTTGCGGGCGTGTGCGAGCCGGTCAGCCAACACCGTCGTGTTCGCCCGTGCCCGCGCCCAGGAGGCGACACCGTTCAGGTTGCCGATGACCGCCGGCATCGCCGCGACGAACGCCCGCTGGACCGTGGACGGCACACCGTCGACGCCCGACATCGCCTGCCACCACCCGGCCACCTGCGCAGGGTCGAGTCCGGCGAGCCGCTCGGCGACCCGTGCGTCGTCACCGAGCGCGGCGACGGTCTCCGGGTCGAGGGTGCCGAGCCAGGTGAGGAACTGCCCGTCGCTCATCGCGGACACGACCGTGGCGGAGACCAGCTTGCCGAGCACCGACCGGTCCTCGAGCGCGGAGGCCGCCGCTCGGTCGGCTGCGGCTCGGCGGGCGACGAGCTCGTCCCACTGCGTCGTCAGCCGAGCGTCCAGCGCTGCCAACCACTCGCCGCTGCGCTCCAGCTGCTGCAGGAGCGCACGGTCCGACTCGACCGCATCCGGTCCGGACGCCACCACGGTGGCATCGCGGATCGCCCGCTGGTTGGCCGCGATGTCGTCCGCGGTGTTCCGCCGGGTCGTCTGCAGGCTCGCGGCGTCGTCCTGGATCTCCCGCACCTGGCGTGCGTAGGTGGCGAGTGCGGCCGACGCCGCGTCCAGCCGCGCCGCGACGCGCTGGGCACTCGCCGGCATCGCCGCCGCCGTCACGAGGAACCGCTGTTGCGCCCGCCCCGCCCAGCCGGACGCCGCGTGCTCCGCGGCGACGAGCACGTGCCGGGCGCCGTCACGGACCGCGTCCGAGTGGTCGTCGTGCCGACGGGCGATCCGCTGGATGCCGTCCGGGTCGCCCGCGACGGGGTCCGCGCTCACCGGACCCGCCGGGCGAGGTCGGCATCCGCACGCAGGACCGCTTCGGCGGCGGCGGTCACGTACTCGCGCAGCGTGTCCGCGTCGTCACCGAGGGACCGGATCATCGCGTCGTGCGCCCTGGCCGACGCGACGAACGCGGACTCGACCGCCCCCGAGCCGAACGTACCGCCGTCCGAACCGGACAACGGGCGCTCAGAGCGGAGGTCGGTGACCGCCTGCCCCGCCGCTCGTGCGACCGCCTGCATCGTCGGCAGGTCGACCGTCAGATCCCCCATGGTGCCCCCTCGTGTTCCCCGAGGAGGTCAACATATCACCGCTGAAGTACGATGTGTCAAGCAGTGTTCAGCGGTCGACCGGGCGCCCCCGCTGGCCACTCGCCCACGACGTGTCCGCCGTATCCCCGACCCGCAGGGACAACGTGCCGCCCCGCGTCACGAACGACGCCGGCACCCAGGACCGCTCGTGCGTCCACCCGTTCAACCGGGCGCCCTGCACGTACGGCTCGGTCCCCGAGGACCGGATGACGATCCGCTCGCCGCTCGACCGCCGGATGTCGACCGTGCTGAACGTCGGGCTGCCGATGAGCATCTCCGCTCGCCCGGGCGTCTGCGGGAACAGGCCGATCGAGGCGAAGACGTACCAGGCGCTCATCGTGCCGAGGTCGTCGTTGCCCGGCAGGCCGCCTGGGCCGGTCGAGTAGGCGTCGTCCACGACCTGCCGCACGGTCTCCTGCGTCTTCCAGGGCTTGCCGAGCGCGTTGTACATCCACGGCGTGTGGATGTCGGGCTCGTTCGTCGGGTCGAACTTCGTGGCGTCGCCACCCGTAACCGCGAACGCACCGGTGCTGTCGTGGAAGAAGTCGTCGAGCCGCGCGGTTGCGGCGTCGTCACCGCCGAGCGCGCTCGACAGCCCCTGCACGTCCTGCGGCACGAGCCAGGTGTACTGCGCGCTGGTGCCCTGTGCGAACCCGGTGCCGGTCGAGGGCGACCAGTCGGGCGTCCACGACCCGTCGGCCTGACGAGCGGCCTGGTAGCCGACGGCGGCGTTGAAGGTGTTCTTCCAGTAGGTCCCCCGCTCCGCGAACATCCGGGCGTCCGACCGCAGCCCGAGGGAACCGGCCCAGTACCCGAGCGCGCTGTCGGAGATCGAGTCCTCGAGGGTCTCGGCCGCACCACCCCAGCAGGAGCAGTCGTCGTTCGCCGCGTACTGGCGCTCCAGGTACTCGTCGAGTGCGGGCCGCTGCGCCAGGCACTGCCCCGGGCACCCGATGTCGCTCTCGGCGTCCGCGTTCTCGACCGTCGCCTGGCGCTTGAGCGAGGCGTAGGCGGCCCGGACGTCGAAGTTCCGGACGCCCATGGCGTACCAGGTTGCGAGCGTCGCGGCCGAGGGGTCTCCGGTCATCACGTGCGTCGGCGCTCCGAGGTGCAGCCACCGGTCCCACACGCCGCCGTTCTGCTCGGCGAACCGCAGCATCGACTGCGCCATGTCCCCGGCGACGTCCGGCCGCAGCAAGGCCAGCAGCTGGATCTGCGCCCGGTACTGGTCCCACCCGGAGTACGTGCCGTAGACGGCCCGGTGTCCGCGGTCCATCCGGTGCACCCGCAGGTCGGGCCCGAGGTAACGACCGTCGCGGTCGTTCAGCGTGTTCGGCTGCATGAGCGCGTGGTACACGGACGTGTACAGCTGGGTGGTGCGGTCCGCCGTGCCGCCACCGACGCGCAGGCGCGACAGTTCACGGTTCCAGGAGGCCCGTGTGCCGGCCGCCACGCTGGCGACGGTCGAGCGCTTGGTCACCTCGCCGTCACGGTTCGCGACCGCCCCGGCCGCACTCACGTACGAGATGCCGATCTTCGCCTGCACCGTCGCTCCGCGACGCGCATCGAACCCGACCCACGCGCCGGAGCCGCGTCCGGCGCGGTCGGCGCCGGTCAGGTAGCCCTCCCCACCGGAGGAGGACGTGCCTCCGGGCTGGACCGTGCCGTCCTTCCAGGTGCCGGTGCTCGCGAACGCCGTGTCGAAGGTCGCGGTGAAGTAGAGGCGGTAGTAGCTGCGGCGGTCCGGGTTGGTGGCGCCGCCGCCGTTCGCGCGGCGGCTGCAGAAGCCGCCGGTCAGGACGCTGCCGCTGACCGTGCGGGTGCGGGGGTCGACGCGGGTCATCGCGGCCTCGCTGCCGTTGATCGAGTTCGACGTGCGGAAGAGCAGGTTCGCGTCCTTGCCGGCCGGGAACGTGAAGGCGCCGACGCCGGCACGGGTGGTCACGGCCAGGTCGGTGCGGACGCCGTTGTCGAGCGTGACGCCGTAGCGGCCGGGGCTGGCGGACTCCTGGTCGTGGGAGTACCCGGCGGCGTAGACGGCGTCCTTCGAGTCGGCCGACGGCGAGGTCGTGACCGGGGTCGTGACCGGCATGATCGGCACGTCACCGGCAGCCCCGGGAGCACACCCGGCACCGTTCAGGTGCGTCAGGCTGAAGCCGCGCAGCCGGTTCACGTCGTACGAGTAGCCGTTCGCGACCGGGGTCGACGTCTGGTCGCCCGCGGTGCCCGTGGGACTCCACTGCATCATGCCGAACGGCGCCGTGGCACCCGGCCAGGTGTTGCCGTTGTTGCTCGTGCCGATGAAGGGGTCGACGTACCGCGCGGGATCGCTGACGGTGCGCCCGGCCTGCGTCGACGGCGAGGCCACGGCCGGCGCGGCGACGATCGCCGTGCCCAGCAGTGCGGCGATCGTGGCCACCGCGGCGAGCGGGAGCGGACGGACGAGCGGGCGACGGTGCACGCGAGATCGGTTCACATCGGCGACGCTAGCCCCCTCGGACGGGGGACGCCGCCTGCGTCACCGAGCGCTCTCCCGCTGTTCACGTCGGGTTCGGCGTCGGGCCCGGCCTCGGTCAGACGACGGTGCGGGCGGCGACCTCGTCGACGAAGGTGCGGACCCGCTGCCGGAACACCGGATCCGCGGCAGCCCCGCGGACGGGCACGACGTGCAGTCGCCGGTCACCCCGACGCAGCGCCGGCCCGACGAACACCCCCTCGGCGACGTCCGGCGCGGTGGCCGACCAGAGCGTCGAGCGAGCGCCGTCCTCCGCGGTCCGGGCCATGCTGCGGGCGATCATGCCGCCGAGGCGCTGCGCGAGGGTCTCGGCCTGGTCGTTCATCCCCGTCGCCGCGATGCCGGGGTGTGCGATGACCGAGCGGACGTCCGAGCCGGCCGCGCGGAGCCGCTCACCGAGGTCGACCGCGAGCGCCGTCGCCGCCGTCTTCGAGTCGGTGTACACGGCGAGCTGCGAGTAGTCGCTCGGATCGTCGGCCCCGCCCGGTGCGGGCACGCGGCGGGTGCGCTGCGACAGGTTCGACCCGACGAGGACGACCCGGGGCGACGGTCCGCCGAGCACCGGGAGCATCGCGTCGGCGAGCACGGCCGGCCCGACGACGTTGGTGGCCCAGGTGCGTTCGATGCCCTCGTCGGTCAACCCGAACGCGCCCAGCGTCGCGCCGGCGTTGTTGACGAGGGCGTCCACGACGATGCCGTCCGCCACGAGCTGCCGGGCGAACGCCGTGACCGACGCGACCGACGCGGTGTCGACGACCCGCGCCTCCAGGCCGACGGGCAGGACGCGAGCCGCCTTGTCGGGGTTGCGGACCGCCGCGATGACGCGTGCTCCGGCGGCTGCGAGTCGGGTCGCGACCACCAGCCCGAGTCCGCCGGTCGCGCCGGTGACCACCACGGTCCGGCCGCGCTGGTCGGGCATCGCGGACGGTTCCCACTCGAAGGTGTCCATGGTCGTCTCCTGCTCACTCGTCGTCTGGAATCGGATGATCCATCCGGAACGCTAGCACAAGCGGATAGAGTGTCCGTATGACGATCGCGATGGCCCGACCCGAAGCGCTGCGCTCCGATGCGCAACGCAACCGGACCGCGCTGCTGGACGTCGCCCGGTCGTTCCTCGAGCGGGGCGAGCAGCCGCTCCTCAACGCCGTCGCGCACGAGGCCGGCATGGGTGTCGGGACCGCCTACCGGCACTTCCCGTCGCAGCAGCACCTGCTCGAGGCGCTCGCGATCGACGCGCTCGAGGACATGCTCGACCTCGTCCGTGTCGCCGTCGCGCTGCCCGACGCGGTGGACGCGCTCCGGGGGGTCGTGACGGCTGCGTTCCGGAGCATGGTCGACGACGCGGCCCTCGGCGACCTCCTGACGAACGGCGGGTTCTCGTGCGCCGACACCGCGGCGCTCGCGGGCGACCTGGTCGAGTCCGTCGACGCGTTGCTCGCACGGGCACGGGCCGAGGGGCTCGTGCGTGCCGATGTCGACGCGGACGACCTGCGACGGCTGCTGTGCGGGATGCGGGTGGCCGCCGTGGCGGGTGGCTCCCGGGTGCACGACCCCGAGCGCTACGTCGAGGTGCTGCTGGCGGGCCTCCGCCCGGCCTGACCACCACCCTCGCGCCCTGCGTGCCTCGCTGTCAGGATGGGCGCATGAGCGTCATGGTGTCCGTCTTCGATGCGTACCGGTCCCGCACGAGCGAGAAGTACACGGCCTACCCGCCGGACGTGCTCCCCATGTTCGTCGCCGAGATGGACAGCATGCTCGCCGAACCGATCCGCGACGCCCTGGTCACGGCGGTGACGAACGGCGACACCGGGTACGTCGGGCACGGACGGGCCCTGCCCGAGGCGTTCGCCGACTTCGCCGAGAGCCGGTGGGCATGGCGGGTCGACCCCGACCTGGTCCGCACCACCACGGACGTGTCGGTCGCGGCGGTCGAGGTGCTGCGCCGGGTCATCGAGCCGGGCGACCAGGTCGTCATCATGCCGCCCGTGTACCCGCCGTTCTGGGAGTACGTGTCCGAGGCCGGCGGCACCGTCACCGAGGTCCCGCTGCTCGCCCCCGCAGGCCCGGCCGACCCCTTCGACACCACGGCCGGCTGGCGGATGGACCTCGACGGCGTCGCACAGGCGTTCGCCGACGGAGCCCGCACGGTGCTGCTCTGCAACCCGCACAACCCCCTCGGCCTGGTGCACGACCGCTCGTCGCTCGTCGCACTCGCGAAGCTGGCCGCCGAGTGGGGCGCCGTCGTGGTGTCCGACGAGATCCACGCGCCGCTCGTGCACGCCGACGCGGTGTTCACGCCGTTCCTGGAGTCCTGCCCCGAGGCCGCGTCGCTCGGCGTCGCCCTGACGAGTGCGAGCAAGGCCTGGAACCTCGCCGGCACGAAGTGCGCGATGATGATCGGCGCCTCGGAGCGGGCCCGCGCCTGGTTCGACGGACTGCCGACCGAGGTCGTCGAGCGCACCGGCATCCTCGGCTACACGGCGAGCGTCGCGGCCTTCAGCGAGGGCGGGCCGTGGCTGGCGTCGCTGCTCACCGAGCTCGCGGCGAACCGGCGTGCCCTGGCCGAGCGGATCGGCGACGTGCTGCCCGGCGCCGAGTACCGGCAGCCGCAGGCGTCGTACCTGGCGTGGCTCGACCTGCGCGCGCTGCCGTGGGGCGACGACCCCGCGGCGGAGCTCGTCGACCGGGCGAAGGTGGCACTCGGCTCCGGCCCGGCGTTCGGACGGCAGGGCCGGGGCTTCGCGCGGCTGAACTTCGGCTGCTCGGCGGAGACCCTCGACGAAGGACTCAGCCGCCTCGCCGCAGCCGCCAGGGCGTGACCCCGAGCCAGACGCCTACTCGAACCGCTGCCAGGCCGGCTTGTTCGCGTACGTGTAGCGGTAGTAGTCGGCGAGCTGCAGCCCGGCGGCGGCTTCCTCGTCGACGACGACGGTCGCGTGCTCGTGCAGTTGCAGGGCCGAACCGGGCACGAAGGAGCTGAGCGGCCCCTCGATCGCCGCGGCGACGGCGGCCGCCTTCGACGAACCCTGGGCGACGAGGACGAGCTCGCGGGCCTCGAGGATGGTGCCGAGCCCCTGCGTCATGCAGTGCGTCGGGACCTGCTCGGGCGAGTCGAAGAAGCGCGCGTTGGCGTCACGGGTGGACGGCGCGAGGGTCTTGATGCGGGTGCGCGAGGCGAACGACGACGTCGGCTCGTTGAACCCGATGTGGCCGTTGGCCCCGATGCCGAGGATCTGCACGTCGATCCCGCCCGCGGCACGGATCGCGGCGTCGTACTCCTTGGCCGCGAACTCCAGGTCGGCGGCACGGCCGTCCGGCACCCGCACGCGCGAGGCGTCGAATCCGAGCGGTGCCACCACGTCGCGGGCGATCACGGCCGCGTACGACTCGGGGTGCTCGAGCGGGATGCCGACGTACTCGTCGAGGGCGAACCCACGAGCCTCGGCGAACGAGATCTCGCCAGCCTGCACCCGGCGCTGCAGGTCGGTGTAGATGCCCTGCGGGCTGGATCCGGTGGCGAGACCGATGACGGCGGACGGCTTCTTGGCGACGACGGACGCGATCTTGGCCGCGGCGACGCGACCGACCTCGTCCGGCGTGGGCAGGATGATGATCTCCACGCGGCAAGCCTACTGGTCATGACCAGTCTGCGACAGGGGTCGTGTGGGTAGCGTGGAGGCATGCCGACCCCCGACTTCGTCCTGTCCCTGCGCGAGAAGATCGGCACGGCGCCGCTCTGGCTGTCGGGCGTGAGCGCCATCGTGACCCGCGGCTCCGGCGCCGATCGCGAACTGCTCGTGGTGCGGCGTGCCGACACGGGCGCGTACACGCCGGTCACCGGGATCGTCGACCCGGGCGAGGAACCCGCCGTCGCCGCCGAACGCGAGGTCCTGGAGGAAGCCGACGTCGTCGCCGTTGCCGAACGCCTGGCCTGGGTGCAGGTGCTGCCCGAGATGACCTACCCGAACAGCGACCGGTCGCAGTACCTCGACCTGGTCTTCGCCTGCCGGTACGTCTCCGGGACGCCGAACCCCGCCGACGGCGAGAACACCGAGGCGTTCTGGGCTCGGCTCGACGCCCTGCCCGACATGTCGGAGAACATGCGGGCACGCGTCGAGGCCGGGCTGGCCGACGAGCGCGAGGCGCGCTTCCAGCGCTGACCCCACCGGTCTGGAGGCGCGGTGCCAGGCCGCCACGGGCCTCCCGTCCGCCGTCGGTCGCGCCCACCCCGCCAAAGCGACAGAAGTCCGCGAAGCATCCGCGCCCATCTGTCGCTTTCGCGACGGTGAGCGCGGTCGCGAGCGCGATCTGTCGCTTTCGCGGGGGGGGGGGGGGGGCTACCCGGGCGGGCCCCCCCCCC
>NZ_QKTH01000004.1:0-7876 GCF_003234485.1 Curtobacterium sp. MCLR17_034 | reverse complement strand
CCGGGGGGGGGGGGGGGGGGGGGGGGGGGGGGGGGGGTGGGGGGGGGGGGGGGGGGGGAGCTACGCGAGCGGCGCGACCGCCACGGGTGCGCCGAGCAGGCGCACGGCGACGGGGTCGCCGGTGGCCCGGCGGTCGCCGACCTCGTGCTGGACGGTCACGACGGTGTCGTCGTCCAGGCGGACGGTGGTGCGGCGGATCGACCCGAGGAAGCTCGAGGTGACGACGGTGCCGGTGATGCCCTCCGGGGCGAAGGCGATGTCCTCCGGCCGGACGTAGGCGAGCACCGGCCCGTCCGGAGCCGAGGAGTCGAGGGCCGGCACCCTGAAGCCGTACACGAAGACGTCGCCCCCGCGCAGGTCGCCCTGCAGCCGGTTCGACTGACCGACGAAGTCCGCCGTGAAGGCCGACGACGGGGTGCGGTAGAGCTCCTCGGGCGTGCCGACCTGCTCGACGTCGCCCGCCTGCATCACGGCGATCCGGTCGGAGACGGCGAGCGCCTCCTCCTGGTCGTGGGTGACGAACACGGTGGTGATGCCGAGGTCGCTCTGGATGCGGCGGATCTCGTCGCGCAGCGACACCCGGACCTTCGCGTCCAGGGCCGACAGCGGCTCGTCGAGCAGGAGCACCCGGGGGCGGGTGACCAGGGCACGGGCCAGGGCGACGCGCTGCTGCTGCCCGCCGGAGAGCTGGTGCGGGTACCGCTCGGCGAACTCGCCGAGGCGGACCATGTCGAGGGCCTCGACCACGCGGCTCTTGCGCTCGGCGGCGGGGACCCGGCGCATCTCGAGGCCGAAGGCGACGTTCTGCCGCACCGTCATGTGCGGGAACAGCGAGTACTGCTGGAACACCATGCCGATGTCGCGCTTGTTGACCGGGGTGTCGGCGACGTCCTGTCCGTCGATGCGGATCGAGCCGGCGTCGATCGCCTCGAGGCCCGCGAGCGCGCGGAGCGCCGTCGTCTTGCCGCAACCGGACGGGCCGAGGAGCGAGACGAACTCCCCCGGCTCGACGCGGAGGGACAGTCCGGCGAGTGCACGGTGTGCGCCGTAGTGCTTCTCGACGGCGTGGAGTTCGACGACGGCACCGGTGGTGGCGAGGGACGCCGGGGCTGCCGGAGCGGTGACGGTCATGCGGACTCCTCGAGGCGGGGACGACGGGTGGTGCGGGTGCGGCGGACTCGGCCCGTGCGACGGGTCCCGATGCGGCCGATAAGGACGAGCAGCACGAAGCCGAACGCGAGCGCGGCGACCGAGAAGATCGCGGCCACGTACGGGTCGGTCCCCTGCACGAGCACGAGCCCGGTCTGGAACGTGATGCGGGAGAGGAACGCGGCGAGGGTGTACTCGCCGAGGACCACGGTGATCGTGAGGAAGCACGCGGCGGTGATGCCCCGGCGCAGGTTCGGCAGGAGCACGCGCCAGGTGACGGTCCACCACGAGGCACCGAGTGAGCGGGCCGCCTCGGACAGGACGATCAGGTCCGTCGCGGTGATGGCGGCGGCGATCGGGCGGAACGCGAACGGCAGCGTGATGATCCCGATCGCGAACGCCAGCGTCCAGGAGCCGGATCCGAAGACCTGCGAGACGACCTGGTACACGGGGATGAACCCGACGACGAGCACCACGACCGGCACGGTGATCGGCACGATGCAGACGAACTCCAGGACGCTCCGGAGCCTGGGGTAGCGGAGCGCGGTGATGATCTGGGCGGGCAGCAGCACGAGCAGCACGATCCCGACGGTGATCACGGCGATGAGCAGCGACGCCCCGAGCCCGTCGAACACCGGCTGGTAGGTGAACGCGTTGGCCGGGTCACCGATCGCCGCCCAGTGCGCGAAGGTGAGCCCGCCGTCGGTGCCCTGCCGGAAGGTGAACTGCAGCAGGGCGACCAGCGGCACGGCGAACAGGAGCCCGATCACGGTGAGCACGATCGCTGCCGCACCACGGGACGGGGCCGTGCCGAAGCGGCGGACGCGGGACGGGCCTCCGAGCCGAACCGGCTGCGCCGGGCGGACCGGACGGACCGGGGCCGCCGCGCTCATCGCTGCCACCGTGCGGCACGGCGCTGCAGCAGCGAGTACGCGCCCATCACGACCGCCATCACGACGACCATGCCGAAGGCGAGCACCCCGGCGACGTTCTGCAGGCCGGCGAGCGTCTCGCTGGTGAGCTGCGTGCGGATCGTCAGCGGCACGATGCCGCCCTGCGAGATGAGGGCCGCGGCGGTGGCGAACGACGAGAAGCCGTTCGCGAAGAGCAGCAGGAGCGACCCCCAGAACGCCGGCGCCAGGACCGGCAACGCGATCCGGCGCCAGTACGTCAGGCGCGAGGCCCCGAGGGTCGCGGCGGCCTCGCCCCACTGGGCCTTGACGCCCTCGAGTGCGGGCATGAACGTGAGGACCATGAGCGGCACCTGGAAGTAGACGTAGGGGATCACGAGCCCGGGCACCGTGTACAGGAAGGCGCCGTCCGCGTTGAGGTCGACGTGGAAGACCGTGACCAACCACGTCGTGACGAGGCCTTGCACGCCGATCGTCGCGATGAACGCGAACGCGAGCATGACGCCACCGAACTGGGCGAGGACGCTCGCCGCCGAGTCGATCATCGACCGGACCAGCCCGTCCGGCCGCAGTGCCGAGAGCGCCCAGCAGACGACCGCGCCGAGCACGGCACCGATGACCGCGGAGGCGGCGGACAGGCCGAACGACCCGCCGAACGCCCGAAGCACGGACGGGTCGGCGAAGGCCGCGAGGTTCGCGAACGTGAACGCTCCGGAGCCGTCGAAGAAGCCACTGCCGATCGCGATCACGGCAGGGACGGCGAGGAACAGCAGGACGTAGGCGGCGAAGGGGGTCAGCCCCAGCCAGGCGAGGCCGATGCGGCGCCGGACACGGGGTCCGGCGCCGCGTCGGACGGCATCGGCGGACGCTCGTGCGGACGTCGGGCGCACGGGGCTCGTCGCGCTCGTCGCGCTCGTCGCCGGTGCGGCGTCGGTCGCGGCTGTGCCGCTCGCCGCGGGCGCGTCTGCCGATGCGGTGGTCATGCTGCTCAGGACCCCATCGTCGAGGACCACTTGGCCTTGAGCACCTTGGCGGCGTCGGCGACCTGCGCGTCGGTCAGCTCGACGTAGTCCTTCGGCGCGCCACCGGCGGCGTCGAGGGCGTCCTGGTCGACCTTGCCCGACTTCGTCAGCGCGGCGAGGGTGGACGGGAAGGCGCCGGCCTGCAGGTACAGGTTCTGGACCTCGGGGCTGGCGATGTACTCCTCCCACAGGCGGGCGGCCGCGGGGTGCGGGGCGTCCTTGTTGATGGCCTGCGAGTAGTACGAGCCGAGCGCCTGCCCCTTCGGGACGACGGTCTTCCAGTCCTTGTTGCCACTCGCGCCCGCCGCCGGGCCCCAGGCCAGGTTGTTGTACGACCACTGGACGACGACCGGGGTCTCACCCGAGGCGACGGTGGCCTGCGTCGGCAGCACGTTCTGGAAGTTGCCGGCCTGCTTCAGCTTGCCGAAGAAGGCGACGCCCTTGGTGATGTCGTCGGCGGAGCCGCCGTTCTCCAGCGCCGCCAGGTACACCGCGGACGCGGCCTGGTTCGCCTGCGTCGGGTCGCCGCCGATCGAGACCTTGCCCTTGTACTCGGAGCCGAGCAGGTCCGTCATGTCCTTCGGGGCGTCGGAGATCTTCGACGAGTCGTACCCGATCGACATCAGGCCGGTGTAGTCGCGCGTCCAGGCGCCGTCCTCGTCCTTCAGGTTCGTGGGGATGTCGTCCCAGTTCGCGACCTTGTAGTCGGCGAACAGGTCGAGGTTCTCCTGCAGGACGGCGTTGCCGAGGTCGAGCACGTCGGGGGCGGTGCTCTGGCCCTTCTGCGACTTGACCGCGGCGACCTCGTCGGCGCTCGAGCCGTTCGGGTTCGCGGAGTTGATCTTGATGCCGTACTTCTTGGTGAAGCCGTCGATGATCTTGCCGTAGTTGGCCCACGTCGGCGGGAGCGTGATGACGTTGAGCTGGCCCTCGGCCTTGGCGGCCTTGACCAGGGCGTCCATGCCGCCGGCGGACTCGGCGCTGGTGGTGGTCTTCCAGTCGGCGTCGCCCTTGCTCGTGCTGGCGGAGCTCGTCGAGGAGCATCCGGCGAGGGTGACGACTGCGGCGGCGGCCAGGGCGATGCCGGCCAGGGTGCGCTTGTGCTGCACGGGTGGGCCTTTCGGGTGGGGGGAGGTGCTGCGCCAGACCGGGTGTCCGGGTTCTGGTCGATCGTGGACGCGGCCGGTTTCCGGCCCGTGCTCCGGTGGTGAACGACGGCGGAACAGCGGGTGCGGCTGTACGCTTTGCTCGTTCTGGGCGCAGGGTCGCGCCCACACCAGGCCTGGAGGCACGGATGCGGTTCACGACGACGGTCCTGCAAGCGCGGAAGACGGCGACCGGACTCCCCGTCCCGGAGTCCGTCATCGAGGCGCTCGGATCCGGCAAGCGCCCCGCGGTGGTCGTCACGATCGACCGGGGCTACACCTACCGCTCCACCATCGGGGTCATGGACGAGCAGTTCCTGGTGCCGCTGTCGGCCTCGCACCGTGCGGCCGCCGGGATCACCGCCGGGGACACCGTCGAGGTCTCGCTCGAGGTCGACACCCTGCCCCGGACCGTCGACCTGCCGGAGGACCTGGCCGCCGCGCTGCAGGAGGCCGGCGTGCGTGCGGCGTTCGACACCCTGTCGAACTCACGGCAGCGCGCACTCGCCGACCCGGTCGCGCAGGCGAAGGCCCCGGAGACCCGGGCCCGGCGGATCGAGAAGGCCGTGGAGTCCCTGCGGGGGTAGGGGTGCGGCGGGCGGGGTCGGGCGGCCTGGTCGTTCCGGGCGTACCTGGTCGATTCGGGCGTACCTGGTCGGAAGTTCTCGGCAGGTATGCCCGAAAGCGCCAGGTATCGCGGGCGTTCTGGGAAAGAACGGGCGCGCTCAGGCCCCGAGCTCGACCAGGACCCGCGGGATCTCGGTGACGAGTTCGCTCGCCAGGTACCCGAGCGGCCCGACCTGCACCGCGAGTCGGTCACCTGCGGCAGCGTGCACGTAGGACGCCCACGCCACGGCCTGTGCCGGATCAGCGCCGCGGGCGAGCAGGCCGGTGACCGCGCCGGACAGCACGTCGCCACTGCCGCTCGTGCCGAGACCGCCGGAGCCGGTGCCCTTGAGCCACGCCCGACCCTGCGGTGTGGCGATGGCGTCGCCGAGGGCAACGACCGCTCCGAAGCGGTTCGCGATCGCCACCGCGTCGGCCACGTCGTCGTCGCTGCACTCCCGCCCGAGCAGGCGTTCGGCCTCGCCGGAGTTCGGCGTCATCACGAGCCGTCCACGCAGCGGTTCCAGGCGGTCCCGCACGTCGGCGGCCACCCCGAGGGCGAAGGCGTCGAGCACGACGGTGGTCTGCGGACCGACGACGTCGGCGAGTCCGGCCACCAGGTCACGGGAACCGTCCGGCTCGTCGAGGCCCGGCCCGACCAACACGGCGTCGGCGCTCGAGGCGCTGTCGGCGATGCCCTCGATCGCACCGACGGCGATGTGTCCGTCCTGGTCCTCGTCGAGGGGTTCGACCCCGGACTCGGGCACCGCGACCGCGACCTCGTTCGCCACGCTCCGGCCGACCGCCAGGGTGAGGCGACCGGCGCCGACGCGGAGTGCGGCGAGCGCGGAGAGCATCGCGGCGCCGGGGGTCCGGGCGGCGCCGCCGACGATGAGCACCTGCCCGCGGCCGTACTTGCCGGCACCGGGTTCGGGCAGTGGCCAGTCCCGCAGGAAGTTCGGGGTGACGGGTTCAGTGGACATGTTCGTCGTCCTTCCGGCCGGTGTGCTGGGTGACCTCGTCGTCGTCCAGGTGTCCGATGGAGGAGAACTCCTCGAGCACCCACGGCGATCCGGCATCGTCACGACGGAGTCGGGTAAGAGAGGCGTTCGCGACGGCGTGGGTCCGGGCGAACTCCATGAGCGCCGGCTCGTCGAGGTCGAGGCACACCGCGACGGCGAGCATCACCACGGCGTCGTGCGCGGCGATCACCAGGCGCTCGGCGCCGTCGACCCGCTCGACATCGCCGAGGAGCGACCGGAGCCGGAGCATCACGTCCGCCCACGACTCCCCGCCCGCCGGCCGGTGGTAGTACTTGCCAAGCCACTGCCGCCGGCGTTCCTCGTCCGGGTACCGGTTGCGGACGCCCTGCAGGGTCAGTAGGTCGAGGACGCCGAGTTCACGGTCGCGCAGCCGCTCGTCCACCCGCTTCTCGGGTTCGGTGATGCCGGCTGCCTCGAGCGCGATCGCGATGGTCTGTTGTGCGCGGAGGTACGGGGACACCCACAGCGCGACGGGGACGTCGTCGATCCCGCGGTCGGCGAGCTCCTGCCCGAGGGCCCGGGACTGATCGGTGCCGAGCGGGCTGAGCGGGACGTCGGCGTCCCGGAACTCGACGTCGATCACGTCCTCACCCGCGGCTTCGGCCCGAGCCGCCGCGACGTTCGCGACCGATTCGCCGTGACGGACGAGCCAGATCTCCTGCACTGCCATGCCGCCACGCTAGCCAGAGCGTGCTGTGCCGGTTCACCGGCGCCGGACGATCACCCCGTGCGGTGCCGGACGGTCGCCCCGCGCGGCGCCGGACGGTCACCCCGCGCGGCGCCGGACGGTCAGCCCGTCCGGAGTCGGACGGTCACCCCGTACGGAGCCGAGCGCTCCGGACCGGGCGGACCGCGCACGGGAGCCCCGCCGCCCGGAGTCGCAGCGCCAGCGCATCGAGGTCGAACAGGTCTCGCCACTCGAGCCGGATGATCGTCCGCACACCCGGCACGGTGAGCAAGCGACCGTGCCGCCGCTTCTCGTCGAGGAACACCTCGGTCGGACTCCGGCCGCCCAGGTAGCGCTCCTGCGAGTACTTGGCCCGTCCGTCGATCTCGACGATGACCCCGTGGTCCGGGAACCAGAAGTCGACTGCGGACCGACGTCCGTCGACGACGAACTCCTGTTGCAGCACCGGGTCCGGAAGCCCGAGCTCCCGGAACACGACCCGAGCGATCGACTCGGCCGGTGACCCGGACCGAGCATCGGCCAGGTCGAGCACCTGCTGCGCCAGGGCTCGGGCGCGGGCCTTCGGAGGAACCGCTCGTCGGAGATCGGCGTCGTCGAACCCACGTCGCAGTGCGGCGTCCGCGATGACGACGCCCGCCCGCAGGTCGCCGGTCATCGCCACGTCGACGACGGTCCGGGGGACGGAGGTGACCGCGATCGCACCGACCGTGGCCCGTTCGCCCCGACCGACGGGTCTCGTGTGCAGGACCAGCTCGGCGCTCCGGCCCCGGTACATCGACTCCGGCACGGTCGCGTGCACCGGGACGTCCCACCCGCCGAGCGCCGGGAGGCCGTGCAGGGCCGCCGCGGACAGGTGCGAGGCCGTCGCCCGCGTGCCGAGTCGACCGAGCCGCGCGAAGACCCGGGTGACGTACCGCTGACGAGGCCCGGCGGCGTCCCACGCGGCACCGTCGACGAAGGCGTTCGGTCCGACCCGGACCAAGCGGCCGACCCCCTGCGTCCGGGTTCGGCGGCGCAGGGTGGTGGCGTCGAGGCCGGCCTCGTGCATGGCGGAGGCTCGGAGGATGGGCAGCGACTCGTTCATGCACGTGACGATGCCGGACCGGCCATCCGTTCCGGAGACCGATGTCGGGAACTGTGGACGGGCCTCCAGGCCTGGGCGGTTGTGGAGGGGAGACGTTCCTTCCCAGAACGGCCGCGATACCAAGCGGAATCGGGCCTACCTGGCCGATTCTTTCGACCAGCTACGCCCGATTCGACCAGCTACGCCCGATTCCACCCGGTCACCCCCGGCCCGCCCACGCCCCCGGCC
>NZ_QKTH01000035.1:0-567 GCF_003234485.1 Curtobacterium sp. MCLR17_034 | reverse complement strand
AAGACCTCCATCACCCTCGCCACGACCGGCGCCCTCGTCCTCGGCGGTGCCGCGTTCGGGATCTCCTCCGCCCAGGCCGCGACCCCGAACGTGCACACGGTGTCCTCGTCGTCCGAGTCGAAGATCCCCGCACCCGTCGCCTCGGTCCCCGAGGTCCTCGGTGGCTCCACCGCCGTGAAGCTCGACTCCGGCTTCACCGACGCCCTCACCGCCCTCAAGCTCACCCCCGGCGTCTCCGGCGATGCGACCCTGGCTGACGGGTCGGTGTCGTTCCCGATCACCGCCGGGTCGGTCACCTACTGGTCCCCGGATGGCAACTACCGCCCGTACGTGCAGGGCCTGCTGAACCACGACGACTCAGGGCTGACCCTGAAGGCCGGCGACACCACCGTCACGCTGGAGAACTTCGTCGTGAACCCGGGCTCGTCCAAGCTCTACGGCGACGTCCTCGTCAACGGCAAGGTCGCCGCGGCCAACGCGTTCCTGTTCGAGCTGCACGGCGGCTCCCTCAAGCCCCTCCAGCTCGAGGGCGACAACGCCATCCTCACCGGCACCACCGTCCACATC
>NZ_QKTH01000034.1:0-2386 GCF_003234485.1 Curtobacterium sp. MCLR17_034 | reverse complement strand
GGTCAGGTCAGGGTCAGGTCGGGGTCAGGTCGGGGTCGGGTCGGGGTCGGGTCGGGTCGGGGTCGGTGGTCGGTGGTCGGTGGTCGGGACCGGGATACGCGAGCGGGCGAAATGCCACGGTGCTCTTGCCAGCCCACCCACACATTTCGCCCGCTCGCCCGGATGACCCCGGGCTGCGGCTTCCGTGCTCCCTGCCGTCGCCTCCACCCCGCGAGCGGGCGAAACACCGCGGTGCGGTCGGCGGCGGGCGCGGTGTTTCGCCCGCTCACGGGGGCAACCGTCCCTCCACATGGGCGAGAGCGGGCAAGCCGTCCACAGAGGAGGCCCGAATCCCGTCCTCGGGGTCGGCTCGCCGTCACGCTGTGGAGATGACCGCAAGACGCCGACTCCCGATGGCACTCCGCGACGCTTCGTTCCGGGTACGGGATGCGCTGCACCGAGGCGTTTCGCGTGGCCGACTCGACGCTCGAGATCTCGTCCGCCCGTTCCACGGCGTCCGATCAGCGTTCCCACCGGAGTCCGTGGATGAACGAGCAAGGGCGCTCACTCCTCGACTCCGCCCCGATCAGGTCTTCAGTCACGTCACTGCGGCAGCGATCATCGGCGTCCCGCTCCCCCGCCGTCTCGAACGCGATCAGCGGTTGCACGTCACGACGATCGGTACCGACCAAGCGCTCCGGGTTCGCGGCACGGTCGGCCACCGAGCTCGGTACGGATCGGTCCGCGCGACGATCGCACGAGGAGTGCCGCTGACCACTCCGGCCGACACGTTCATCGCACTGGGCTCGATGCTGACGCTCGACGAACTCATCGTCGCGGGCGACGCGCTCGTGGGGTGGCTCGGCTGGGCGACGCTCGACGAACTCGCCCAGGCCGTCCGACGACGACGCGGCATTCGCGGCATCGTGAAGCTCCGCCTCGCGCTCGATGAGATCCGGAGGGGATCTCGGTCTCCCGGAGAGACCCGGACGCGGCTGGCACTCGTCCGCTGCGGACTCCCGGAACCGGCGCTCAACCACGATGTCGTCGTCGACGGGCAGTGGATTGCATGTGTGGACCTCGCCTACCCCGATGCCAGGGTTGCGATCGAGTACGAGAGCGATCTGCACCGCACTGATCCAGCCACCTTCCGGAAGGACCTGACGCGCGGGGAGCACCTCAAGGACGTCGACTGGTGGCTCGTCAGAGCAACAGCAGACGACGTCGTGCATGGTGTCGACCGTTTCGTGCACCGCATCCGTCAGCTGCTCGAGGTCGGCGCCAGAGGTGCCCACGACACGCGGTTTGCGACACTTGGGTGAACAATGGTTGACGCTTCAACCAAAACGGTGCACACTGTCGTAGTATCAACTCGATGCAGGCGCATGGAACGCGTCGCACCGCAGACTCTCGTTCGGAAGAAGGACCACCATGACGCTCACCGCTGACACCGTTCCCGGCTACAAGACCGGCACCTGGAAGATCGACCCGACCCACTCCGAGGTCACCTTCTCGGTCCGCCACCTCGCCATCAGCAAGGTCAAGGGCAAGTTCGAGACGTTCGACGCCACCGTCGTTACCGCCGAGAACCCGCTCGAGTCGACCGTCGAGGCCAACATCGACGTCGCGTCGATCAACACCGGCCAGGAGCAGCGCGACCAGCACCTCAAGACGAGCGACTTCTTCCTCACCGAGGAGCACCCGCAGCTGACCTTCCGCTCGACGAGCATCGAGGCGAAGGGCGACGACCTGCACATTGCGGGCGACCTGACCCTGCGCGGCGTCACCAAGCCGGTCGTCCTCAAGGCCGAGCTCGGTGGCTTCACCACGGACGGCTACGGCCAGGTCAAGTTCGGTGCCGAGGCGACCACGAAGATCGACCGCACCGAGTTCGGTGTGAACTGGAACGCGGCGCTCGAGGCCGGTGGCTTCACGCTCGGCAACGACGTCACGATCAACCTCGACGTCCAGTTCGTCCTCCAGGCGGCCTGAGCCACCTCTGACTCAACGCCCGACTGAGGGCACCGAGCGGCACTCCCCGAACCCGAGAAGAACGCCCCGACTCCGCACGGAGTCGGGGCGTTCTTCGTTGTCGGCACCGCTCCCCCGACCACGAGCGGGCGAAACACCCTGGCCCTTCGTCCTGTCACGTCAGGCATTCCGCCCGCTCGACGATGCCGGGCGCCGAAGTCGACGCTGATCCCCGCAATCACGCCCACGCCGGCGCCCGTGCGCACGCCCACGCCCACGAGCGGGCGAAAGACCGTGAAGATCCTCGTGGCAGGCCGGACATTTCGCCCGCTCGCGCAACGAGGCGCGAGCACGCCCGGGACAGGGAGGCAGCGGGCACGAGCGGACGAGCGCACGAGCGCCCGAGCACCCGAGCACCCGAGCGCCCGCCCCCGCC
>NZ_QKTH01000033.1:0-5356 GCF_003234485.1 Curtobacterium sp. MCLR17_034 | reverse complement strand
GGGCGGGACGCGTCGGGTTCGCACGGTGCGAGGTTCGTCAGCCGGTGCGGGGCTGGTGGCTCCGTGCGCCATTACAACCCCGCACCCAGCCTCCGACGACGCACCTGCCGACGAAGTCCGCACCGTGCGACCCCGGCTCCGCGAATCCCGCACGGTGCCGCCTCCGCCACACCGTGCGGGGCTGGTGGCTGCGTGCGGCACCACAACCCCGCACCCGGCCTCCGACAACGCACCCGCCGACGAAGTCCGCACCGTGCGACCCCGGCTCGACAGCACGACAAGTCCGCACGGTGCGAGCCGAGCGCGTCAGCGCCGCGCGGGCGGGGGCGGCGGGACGGGCTTCGCGGCGACGACGTCGGCGAGCCGGACCTCGACCGGGCCGCGGCGGGTGGCGATCGTCACGGCGTCGGGCGTCTGGGCGACCAGGTCACCGAGGGCGTCCTGCGCGCCGTCACCGTGGTGCGCCCGGACCACCAGGCGGTCCCCGATCGCGGCGTCGTGCAGCACCCCGAGGGCACGGGCCCGGGCGATCGCCGCCTGTTCGTCCGCATGCACCGCCCCAGGGTACGGGCCGCCTAGAGTGTCGGCATGGAGAAGGCCCGGGTCGACAGCTGGATCTGGGCCGTCCGGATCACCAAGACCCGGTCGGCCGCGACTGCCGCGTGCAAGGCCGGTCACGTCCGGGTGAACGGGGAGCGCGCGAAGCCGGCGCAGCCGATCGGCCCCGGCGACGAGGTGCGGGTGCGCCAGAACGGCTTCGACCGCATCGTCATGGTCACCGGCATCATCCTGAAGCGGACGAGCGCCCCCGAGGCGGCGAAGCACTTCGAGGACAAGACCCCGCCGCGGCTGTCGAAGGAAGAGGCCGGCTTCGTCCCGATGCGCGATCGCGGCGCCGGACGGCCGAGCAAGCGGGAGCGCCGCGACCTCGAGAAGCTCCGCGGCTACTGACGCTTCGCGGACCCGGACCCGGGCACGTGGACATCGACCACGATCTCGAACGTGTCGGACTCGACCTCGATCCGTTCTCCGGTCCACGGGGCCTCGAGGTGCCCGTCGTCGTCCGGATCGGACCCGCCCAGCGCGCGACCTGACGGGATGCGGTGGACGGGGATGCGGGTGCCGTCCTCCGCGACGACGAGCAGATCGGCCACCCGACCACGGAACTCCGTGATGCCGAACGGGTCGTCGTGGTGCCGGGACTCGGCGAACCGCGGCGTCCTTCCGTACGCGGTGAACGCCGCCGTGGCCTGCCGTTCGTAGGCGGGCCCGCAGCAGTCGTGCTCCCATCCGCCGACCACGACGACGACCTCTTCGCGCATGCCGTGATCGTACGACGCATCGGACGGTGACGGTCGGAGCCCGGGTCGGGCGTCAGGCGTCAGGCGTCAGGCGTCAGGGTCAGACGAAGCGGACGGTCTGCTGCAGGCGGTCGCGGATCTCGAACACGTCGACGGAACCGGCCGGCGACCAGACACCGTTCAGCACCTGGGCGAGCGCACTCCGGCGGACGACGAGCGCGGTGGGCTTCTTCGGCGAGCCGACGAGTTGCACGTCCTCGGTGACGGCGGCGTCCGGCACGACGAGCAGCCGCCCGGAGAACCGCACCCGGGTCTGCTTCTGCACGGCACGGGCGGCGCGGACGAGTTCCTTGACGGGTCGTTCCCCCGGCGCGAGCGTCTCGCCGACGATCTCGCCGTGCTCGACGCGGACCGGAGCGCCCCAGTCGATGGACTCGACGGCCCAGAGTCCGCTCGGGGTGAGGACGGCGTGGTCGAGCTTGCCCTCGGCTCCGGCGTCGAGGTCGTGCCACACCGTGACGCCGATCCCCATGTCGGAGACGATCAGCGCGGTCGCTTCTTCGGCCAGGGCCTCGGCGAGCAGGCGCCGGATGTGCCGCGGCGCGGAGCGGATGAGCGTGGGGTCGTAGGGGTCCTCGATGGGGTCGCCGAGCCCGACCCACTCGCGTTCGGCCTGCAGGAAGACCTCGCGCGACCGACCGCCGGGGTGTCCGTGGGACCGGGCCCGGGGGCGGGTGTCGCGACGCGCTGCCGGGGGCGCGTAGGCGTCGCGACCGGTGTCACCCCTGCCGGCGGTCGCCCCGGACGCGCCGCACGCGCGGGACCCGACGTCGTACGCCCGCCGGGCTGCCGGCGTGCCGATGCGCTCCCATGCGAGCTGGACCTGGCGGAAGCGCTGGGCGTCGCCGCCGAGGTCGGGGTGCGTCTCGCGGGCGGCCCGCCGGTAGGCACGGCGGAGCGCTTCGTCGTCAGCCGTCGCGGGGACGCCGAGGACTTCGTAGGGGGTGGCGTCGGCCGGGCTGTCCGTCATGGCCCTGCGACATTACCGGAGGCAGTGTCGGAGTCCGCCGCATGGTTGCTGGGTGCGGTCTGGGCCCACGCCGCCGGTTCCGCACCGACGCGCCAGCGGCGGGGCGGCCGTGCCGGTGGGGAGAGGGGCGGTGCGGCCGGGCAGCCTCGGCACACGGTCCGCAGGTGGTCGCGTCAGACCACCGTGGTCGCGACGGGCGCACCGAGGAACGCCGCGTACCGCGCGGCCGCCGCCTCGAGCGCGCGGACCGATGCCGCGTCGAGGGCACCGAAGGGTGTGACGGTGACGAGGTGCCCGGCCCGGCGCTCGGTGCGCTTCCAGGTGCTGACGACGCGACCGCGCACGACGGCCATCGGCAGGAACATGCCGTTGGCCCCGGGGACGACCCGGTCGGCGTGGGCGGGGTCGAGCTGCGCGGACCGGTCTGCGTACCCGAGCAGGTACTCGTCGAAGCCGGGGAGCAGGTGCCCGGTGGGGGTGCGCGCGGCTGCCGGCCGGTCGGCGAGGTCGAAGAGCCCGTCGCCGAGGTCCTCCACCGCGTCCCCCGCCGCGGCCCGCGCTCGGCGGAGGTCACCGAGCGGCAGCTTCGTCCAGCTCGCGGCGTCGGCCTCGGTCGCTGGGCCACGGCCGCGCAGGTACCCGAGCAGGACCCGGCGGAGGGCTTCGTCGCGGTCCGGCAGGTCAGCGGTGGCGGGTGCCCACTCGTCGAGCAGGACGAGCCCCTGCCCGACGCGGGCGGTGGGACCCCAGGCGACGAGGCCCTCCTGCGCGAGCTGCAGGACCAGGTGGTAGCCGCGACCGCCGGCCGGGTCGATACCGGCAGCGCGGTACGCCGCGAACAGGTCGTCCCGGACCAGCGCACGACCACCGCCCAGGGCCGCGACCGTCGCGTCCCGGGCCCGGCCGAGCAGGGCGTCGTCGATGCCGAGCTCGGCGGCGCGCCGGGCGATCGTGCGGAGCGTCCGCTCGGCGGTGAGCGAGAGCAGCAGTCGCAGGTCGTCGGGGCGCAGGGCGTGCAGGGTGCCGCGCATCGGCCACGACCGGACGAGTTCGCCGCGATCGAAGGCCTCGCGGACGTCGTCCCGCGTCGATCCGGGAGCGCGGACCCCGATGGCCCAGAGCACCTGGCCGAGGTCCTGCCCCTGCACCGCCAGCATCCGCGCGACGACCTCGGTGGGTCGCAGTCCGGGTGCCGCGATGCCCTGCGCCGCGAACCGCGCCGTGCGGAGCCGCGCGGGGCTGGTGGTCACGCGACGGCGGCGGTGACGGCGTCGGCGTGCTGCTCCAGGTAGGCGACGTCGGCGCGGTACAGGTCGGCGTGGCCGTGCTGCAGGTCGCTGACGAACTTCGGGTTGCCGGCGGCGGCCTCGTGCTCGATCGTCGTGACCAGGGCGACGAGGGACGCGATCATCGTCTCGGCCAGGACGCTGCGGGAGCGGTCGTCGAGGGCGTAGGCGCGGCAGAACTCGGCGGCCCGCGCGAGCCGCTCGGCGAGGTCGGGGGCGGTCGATCCCTCGACGGCACCGGTGGTGAACGGTGCGAACCGGTAGACGGCACTCGCGACGTCCCAGACGCGGGGGCCGGGGTGGGCGGTGTCGAAGTCGATCAAGCCGACGGCGGCGATGCCGTCGTAGACGCAGTTGTACGGGGCGAAGTCGCCGTGCACGATCGTCTCGACGGGGGCACGGGCGGCCTGCGACCAGAGGTCGTCGGTGGCGCTGCGCGGGAAGCTGGCGGCAGCGTCGTGGAACTGGCGGAGCAGGCGGGCGCTGGTGACGAGGGCGGCCTCGCTGGCGATGTCCTCGGTCCAGGGGTACTCGCCCGCGACACCGGGCACGAACGAGACCGTCTCGAGGGTGTCACCGAGGGCGATCGGTTCGGGGGCTGCGACGAACCCCTGCTCGTGCAGGTGGGCGAGCAGCCGGTGCACCGTGGGGGTCCACGGCCCGGCGGGGCGGTGGACTCGGTCGTCGGCCCTGGTGATGCGCTCCAAGGGGAACCTCCTGCGTGTTGCGTCTCCGTTGACGTCAGGGCCAGCGTACCGGCAGCGACCGACGGCCGCTCGGTCACCATCCGGAACACGGCGGTCCAGGCGGCTACAGCTGGTCGCGCAACCAGGACGGCCCGTGGACGACCGCGCCGAGGGCCTCGACGCGGTCGCGGAGCTCGCGGTCGGCCGTCACGACGACGACCGGCCCGTCGCCGGCCTGCACCGCGGCCTGCGCGGACTCGACGATGGCGTCGTCGCCGGAAGCCGGAGCACGGACGACGCCGACAGCGCCGGTGGCGGCGCCGCGGTCAGCGCCGACAGCGCGGTCCGCACCGCCGTCTCCACCAGCACCGCCCACGTCCGCAGCGGCCCGGGCCTCCCCCTCGAGCACCACGGTCCACCGCGGCCACCACCGTGCGAACGGCAGGTCGAGCAACGATGCGCCGACCCCGCCCGCGGCGAGCGCCGACACCTGTGCCAGCAGGCGCGATGCGGCGCCGGCTCGGTCCTTCCACCAGCCGTCGGGCACGCTGCCCACGACGTTCGCCGCGTCGACGACGACGTGCGGGGTGGTCGCGATCGTGGCGCGGAGCGCCGGCCACGACCTCCCGAAGCCGGGGTGCAGGGGCAGGTCGTCAACCTGGTCGATCGGGATCCACGACAGGGCGAGGCTCTCGCGGTCGGCGATGACGGGTTCGAAGGGTCGGGAGGCGCGCCCCACGACGGTCGTGTAGGTCCAGAAGCCCAGGTCGAGCAGCGCCGTGTGGCGCAGGGCGATCGCGTCGTCGGGGACACCGGCCTCTTCGGCGGATTCGCGGAGGGCGGCGGTCACGGCTGCTTCGCCCTGGTGCCGTGCGCCGCCGGGGATGCCCCAGGTGCCGCCGTGGTGGCTCCACTCGACGCGGTGCTGCAGGAGCACGCGGCCTGCGCCGTCGTCGACGAGCAGGCCGGCGGCGCCGAAGCGTCCCCACGCCTTGGTGCCGTCGGGGCCGACCGCCCAGGCGTCACCGGGGTCGCGGGGGCCGGGTGGCGGCC
>NZ_QKTH01000032.1:0-5546 GCF_003234485.1 Curtobacterium sp. MCLR17_034 | reverse complement strand
CGTTAAGTCCGGCGGCGTCCTACTCTCCCACAAGGTCCCCCTTGCAGTACCATCGGCGCTGAGAGGCTTAGCTTCCGGGTTCGGAATGTGACCGGGCGTTTCCCTCTCGCTATGACCACCGGAACACCTTCGACCATGATCTGGTCTCAAAGCTGTCCCAGCTGCTGCCCTCCGTGAAGAGGGCAGAGCGGTGTATTCAGTTTCGATTCCCGATCGTCTGTCGGGAACCACAAAGTGGACGCGAGCCCGTGCAACAAGTGCACGGAAATCAGTGTGTTATCAAGTCTTCGGCTTATTAGTACCGGTCAGCTCCACGGGTCGTTAGTCCCCGCTTCCACATCCGGCCTATCAACCCAGTAGTCTGCTGGGAGCCTCTCACACTCAAGGTGCATGGAAATCTCATCTCGAAGACGGCTTCCCGCTTAGATGCTTTCAGCGGTTATCCGGTCCGAACGTAGCTAATCAGCGGTGCCCTTGGCAGAACAACTGACACACCAGAGGTTCGTCCATCCCGGTCCTCTCGTACTAGGGATAGATCTTCTCAAATTTCCAACGCGCGCAGCGGATAGGGACCGAACTGTCTCACGACGTTCTAAACCCAGCTCGCGTACCGCTTTAATGGGCGAACAGCCCAACCCTTGGGACCTACTCCAGCCCCAGGATGCGACGAGCCGACATCGAGGTGCCAAACCATGCCGTCGATATGGACTCTTGGGCAAGATCAGCCTGTTATCCCCGAGGTACCTTTTATCCGTTGAGCGACAGCGCTTCCACAAGCCACTGCCGGATCACTAGTCCCGACTTTCGTCCCTGCTCGACCTGTCAGTCTCACAGTCAAGCTCCCTTGTGCACTTACACTCGCCACCTGATTGCCAACCAGGTTGAGGGAACCTTTGGGCGCCTCCGTTACTCTTTGGGAGGCAACCGCCCCAGTTAAACTACCCATCAGGCACTGTCCATGAACCCGATCAGGGTCCTACGTTAGACATCCAAAGTGACCAGAGTGGTATTTCAACAATGACTCCACGAACACTAGCGTGCCCGCTTCACAGTCTCCCACCTATCCTACACAAGCCACTCCGAACACCAATACCAAACTGTAGTAAAGGTCACGGGGTCTTTCCGTCCTGCTGCGCGTAACGAGCATCTTTACTCGTAGTGCAATTTCGCCGAGTTCGCGGTTGAGACAGCTGGGAAGTCGTTACGCCATTCGTGCAGGTCGGAACTTACCCGACAAGGAATTTCGCTACCTTAGGATGGTTATAGTTACCACCGCCGTTTACTGGGGCTTAAATTCAGAGCTTCGCCCAAAGGCTAACCCTTCCTCTTAACCTTCCAGCACCGGGCAGGCGTCAGTCCGTATACATCGTCTTGCGACTTCGCACGGACCTGTGTTTTTAGTAAACAGTCGCTTCCCACTGGTCTCTGCGGCCTTCAACGCTCACGGAGTAAATCCGGTCACGTGTCCGGCCCCCCTTCTCCCGAAGTTACGGGGGCATTTTGCCGAGTTCCTTAACCACGATTCTCTCGATCTCCTTGGTATTCTCTACCTGACCACCTGAGTCGGTTTCGGGTACGGGCGGCTGCAACCTCGCGTCGATGCTTTTCTCGGCAGCATAGGATCACTGATTTCCCCTTACGGGTACGCGTCGGATCTCAGGCGTACAGACGACGGATTTGCCTATCGTCAGCCCTACATCCTTACACCAGGTTCACCTTACGGATACCATCGCCTGGCTCAGCTACCTTCCTGCGTCACACCTGTTCATACGCTAACCGCACCAGCATGGGGTCGAGCGTTAGACCGGCCACCATCACCCCGAAGGGATCCGGTTGTACCGGGTTAGGACTCTTAGCACCACTGGATTAGCTTGGGCGGTTGTTCGCCGGTACGGGAATATCAACCCGTTGTCCATCGACTACGCCTGTCGGCCTCGCCTTAGGTCCCGACTTACCCAGGGCGGATTAACCTGGCCCTGGAACCCTTGGTCTTTCGGAGGACGGGTTTCTCACCCGTCTTTCGCTACTCATGCCTGCATTCTCACTCGTGTAGCGTCCACGGCTGGATCACTCCGCCGCTTCACTCGCCACACGACGCTCTCCTACCACTCCGCACGACTGAACCACGAAGGCTTGTCTATAGTGCGAAATCTACAACTTCGGTGGTGTGCTTGAGCCCCGTTACATTGTCGGCGCGGAATCACTTGACCAGTGAGCTATTACGCACTCTTTCAAGGGTGGCTGCTTCTAAGCCAACCTCCTGGTTGTCTGTGCAACTCCACATCCTTTCCCACTTAGCACACGCTTAGGGACCTTAGTTGGTAGTCTGGGTTGTTTCCCTCTCGACGATGAAGCTTATCCCCCACCGTCTCACTGCTGCGCTCTCACTCACCGGCATTCGGAGTTTGGCTGACGTCAGTAACCTGTTGAGGCCCATCGGCCATCCAGTAGCTCTACCTCCGGCGAGAAACACGCAACGCTGCACCTAAATGCATTTCGGAGAGAACCAGCTATCACGAAGTTTGATTGGCCTTTCACCCCTATCCACAGCTCATCCCCTCCATTTTCAACTGAAGTGGGTTCGGTCCTCCACGACGTCTTACCGTCGCTTCAACCTGGCCATGGATAGATCACTTCGCTTCGGGTCTAGAACATGCGACTCAAACGCCCTATTCAGACTCGCTTTCGCTACGGCTGCCCCTCACGGGTTAACCTCGCCACATATCACTAACTCGCAGGCTCATTCTTCAAAAGGCACGCCGTCACCCCTACTAAGGAGGCTCCGACGGTTTGTAAGCAAACGGTTTCAGGTACTATTTCACTCCCCTCCCGGGGTACTTTTCACCTTTCCCTCACGGTACTTGTCCGCTATCGGTCATCTGGGAGTATTTAGGCTTATCAGGTGGTCCTGACAGATTCACACGGGATTTCTCGGGCCCCGTGCTACTTGGGATACACATCCGGCCATAACACCATTTCGTCTACGGGGCTGGCACCCACTACGGCCCGGCTTTCAAACCGGTTCGACTATGATGCGCTGTAACCGTCCCAGTCCGGCAGAACTGAGTGACGTGTCCCACAACCCCGACCATGCAACGCCCGCCGGCTATCACACATGATCGGTTTAGCCTCATCCGCTTTCGCTCGCCACTACTCACGGAATCACATGTTGTTTTCTCTTCCTGTGGGTACTGAGATGTTTCACTTCCCCACGTTCCCTCTACCCGCCCTATATATTCAGGCGGGAGTCACCAGGTCGCAAAGCGCCTGGCGGGGTTTCCCCATTCGGAAATCCTCGGATCACAGCTCGATTATCAGCTTCCCGAGGCTTATCGCAGATTTCTACGTCCTTCATCGGCTCCAGATGCCAAGGCATCCACCGTTTGCTCTTAGAAACTTGACCACAAAGATTAAAATTGCGATCCAACGTCACACCACAGCAGCCCGAAGGCTGATCATGGATGACGCGAATCAAAGATGCTCGCGTCCACTGTGTAGTTCTCAACATACGATCGGCACCAGCACTCCCCCACCACAACGGTAGGTTCACCCTGGCCCGACGAAGGACCCGTAGGCCCAACCCCCACCATCACTCACGTGACAGTAGGAAGCCTGGTCCCTCAGGACCCAACAACGTGCACCAGCCAGCAGCTCCACCCACGACCCGTCCCAACCCTGCAAGCAGAGCGTACTGAGGTCGGAAGCATCACTCCCAACTGCACTGTCAATGTTCCACCCATGAGCTACCCGTCGGACACGTTCGGTCCGAAACAGGCGCCTGGACCAGCAACCAACCACCCATGATGGGCGACCAGCACTGACCAGATGCTCCTTAGAAAGGAGGTGATCCAGCCGCACCTTCCGGTACGGCTACCTTGTTACGACTTAGTCCTAATCACCGATCCCACCTTCGACGGCTCCTTCCACAAGGGTTAGGCCACCGGCTTCGGGTGTTACCGACTTTCATGACTTGACGGGCGGTGTGTACAAGGCCCGGGAACGTATTCACCGCAGCGTTGCTGATCTGCGATTACTAGCGACTCCGACTTCATGAGGTCGAGTTGCAGACCTCAATCCGAACTGAGACCGGCTTTTTGGGATTCGCTCCACCTTACGGTATCGCAGCCCTTTGTACCGGCCATTGTAGCATGCGTGAAGCCCAAGACATAAGGGGCATGATGATTTGACGTCATCCCCACCTTCCTCCGAGTTGACCCCGGCAGTCTCCTATGAGTCCCCGGCATAACCCGCTGGCAACATAGAACGAGGGTTGCGCTCGTTGCGGGACTTAACCCAACATCTCACGACACGAGCTGACGACAACCATGCACCACCTGTACACCGACCACAAGGGGGCGACCATCTCTGGCCGTTTCCGGTGTATGTCAAGCCTTGGTAAGGTTCTTCGCGTTGCATCGAATTAATCCGCATGCTCCGCCGCTTGTGCGGGCCCCCGTCAATTCCTTTGAGTTTTAGCCTTGCGGCCGTACTCCCCAGGCGGGGCGCTTAATGCGTTAGCTACGACACAGAAACCGTGGAAAGGTCCCTACATCTAGCGCCCAACGTTTACGGCATGGACTACCAGGGTATCTAATCCTGTTCGCTCCCCATGCTTTCGCTCCTCAGCGTCAGTTACGGCCCAGAGATCTGCCTTCGCCATCGGTGTTCCTCCTGATATCTGCGCATTCCACCGCTACACCAGGAATTCCAATCTCCCCTACCGCACTCTAGTCTGCCCGTACCCACTGCAAGCCCGAGGTTGAGCCTCGGGATTTCACAGCAGACGCGACAAACCGCCTACGAGCTCTTTACGCCCAATAATTCCGGACAACGCTTGCACCCTACGTATTACCGCGGCTGCTGGCACGTAGTTAGCCGGTGCTTTTTCTGCAGGTACCGTCACTTTCGCTTCTTCCCTACTAAAAGAGGTTTACAACCCGAAGGCCGTCATCCCTCACGCGGCGTTGCTGCATCAGGCTTTCGCCCATTGTGCAATATTCCCCACTGCTGCCTCCCGTAGGAGTCTGGGCCGTGTCTCAGTCCCAGTGTGGCCGGTCACCCTCTCAGGCCGGCTACCCGTCGTCGCCTTGGTGAGCCATTACCTCACCAACAAGCTGATAGGCCGCGAGTCCATCCCCAACCAAAAAATCTTTCCACCACCAGACCATGCGGCCAGTGATCATATCCAGTATTAGACGTCGTTTCCAACGCTTATCCCAGAGTCAGGGGCAGGTTACTCACGTGTTACTCACCCGTTCGCCACTAATCCACCCAGCAAGCTGGGCATCATCGTTCGACTTGCATGTGTTAAGCACGCCGCCAGCGTTCGTCCTGAGCCAGGATCAAACTCTCCGTAAAAAAATACAGACCCAACACCCGAAGGCATCAGACCGAGTTGATTCTGACTGTTGACTGTCTACTGACAATCTTCAATCCAAAAGGAATTGCTTCATGACCCAGTCAGCAAGCCGACCAGGCACGAGGTCAATCAATAAATTGGCATTGACAATGTGCACGCTGTTGAGTTCTCAAGGACCAGACGCACT
>NZ_QKTH01000031.1:0-11585 GCF_003234485.1 Curtobacterium sp. MCLR17_034 | reverse complement strand
CACCCCGCCCGCCCCCGAGAAGCAACGCCACGTCACACACTTGGGCACGTGCGGTATACCGTGCCTAGGGTGGGGGCGTGAGCACTCCGCGCGTGTACGTCATCCACGAGAACCCCGAGTGGTTCCCCCCGCTCGCCGCTGCCTTCGAGGCCGAGGGCGTCCCGGTCGAGGAGATCCTGCTGACCGAGGGGCAGATCGACCTCGCGGCCGAGCCGGCACCGGGCGTCTACTGGAGCCGCATGTCCGCGAGCTCCCACACCCGCGGCCACGAGCACAGCAAGGAGTACACCCGGGCGATCCTCGGCTGGCTCGAGCGTGCCGGCCGCCAGGTCGTCGGCGGCAGCCACGTGCTCGAGCTCGAGGTGTCGAAGGTCGCCCAGCACGGGCTCCTGCAGCAGGCCGGGTTCGACGTGCCGCGCACCACCGCCGTGTTCGGCACGACGACGCTCAAGGAGGCCGCCCGCACCTTCACAGACGGGCAGGACGTCCCCTTCATCACGAAGCACAACCAGGGCGGCAAGGGCCTGGGCGTGCGGCGGTTCGACTCGCTCGCCGAGTTCGACGCCTACGTCGACAGCCCCGAGTTCGAGGCCCCGGTCGACGGCATCACCCTGCTGCAGGAGTACCTGACGGCGCGCGAGCCCTTCATCACCCGCGTCGAGTTCGTCGGTGGCGAGTTCGTGTACGCGGTCCGCGTCGACACCAGCGCCGGCAGCTTCGAGCTCTGCCCCGCCGACGCGTGCGAGGTGCCGCAGGTCATCGCGGGTGCCGTCTGCGACGTGCCCGGCACCGAGACCGTCGGCGCGCCCCCGGCGTTCGCCGTCCGGACCGAGATCACCGCCGAGCACCCGCTGGTCCAGCAGCTCCGCACGTTCCTCGCCGACCAGCGCATCACCATCGCGGGCGTCGAGTTCATGGAGACGACGGACGGCCGCACCGTCGTCTACGACATCAACACGAACACGAACTACAACCCCGCGGTCGAGGAGTCCGCGCCGGCCTCCGGCCCGCGCTCCATCGCGAAGTACCTCGGTGGCCTGCTGGCGGCGGAGTACGCGGCGCACCTCACGGCCTGAGAACGCAAGAACCACCGGACTGGAGGACCGTGGCGGGCCCGCCACGGGCCTCCAGTCCCCTTTCCCACACCCCCCAAGGAACCCACGTGCGATTCGGATACTGGACCCCGCTCTTCGGCGGCTGGCTGCGCAACGTCGACAACGAGAACATGCCGGTCACCTTCGACTACGTGAAGCGCCTGGCGCAGCGCGCCGAGCGGATCGGCTTCGACCTGACGCTCGTGCCGGAGCTCAACCTCAACGACATCAAGGGCACGGCGGCGCCCTCGCTCGAGGCGTGGTCGCTCGCGGCGGCGATCGCGGCGACGACCGAGCGCCTGGAGATCATGGCGGCGATGCGTCCCGGGTACCACCTGCCCGCGGTGACGGCGAAGCAGGCGGCGACGATCGACGACATCTCGTGCGGCCGGTTCACCTTCAACGTCGTGAGCGCCTGGTGGGCGGAGGAGGCGAAGCAGTACGGCGGGATCTTCTCGGAGCACGACGACCGGTACAAGCGCACCGCGGAGTTCGTCGAGGTCATGAAGGGCCTGTGGCGCGAGACCCCGTACTCGTTCTCGGGCGAGTACTACGACATCGAGAACGCGCACCTCGAGCCGAAGCCCCGCGTGACGCCGCGCATATACGCCGGTGGGGAGAGCGAGGCCGGCAAGGCTGCGATCACCGGGTACGCCGACGCCTACGTCACGCACGGCGGCACGGTCGAGGAGCTCCGCGCGAAGATCGACGAGATGAAGCAGCGCCGCGTCGACGCCGGTCTGCCGCCGTTCGAGGCGTTCGGCATGGCCGCGTACGTCATCGTGCGCGAGACCGAGGAAGAGGCACAGGCCGAGCTCGCCCGGATCACCGACGTGCAGCACGGCAAGGCGTACGAGTCGTACCAGGACTTCATCTCGAAGTCGCAGCTCGAGCACGTGCCATCGCTCGAGGACTACTCGGTGTCGAACCGCGGCCTGCGCCCCGGGTTCGTGGGCACGCCGTCGCAGGTGGCCGACCGCATCCGGGAGTTCGAGGACGCCGGGGTCGACACGCTCCTGCTGCAGTTCTCGCCGCAGCTCGAGGAGATGGACCGGTTCGGCGAGCAGGTCATCCCGCTCGTCCGGCAGTCGGTCGGGGCGCAGTCCTGATGGGTGCCGCGCCGACCAACGCCGAGGACGGCTGGGCGTTCGAGACCCGCCAGATCCGCGCCGGCTTCAAGGCCGACCCGGGCTGGGGCGCGAACGTGCCGCCGATCGCGCAGAGCGCCGCGTACGTCTACCCGTCGGGCGAGGACGCGGCCGCGCGCTTCATGCTCGACGCTCCCGGCCACACCTACACGCGGGTGAACAACCCGTCGGCGGCAGCCCTCGAGCGCCGGATCGCCGACCTCGAGGGCGGGATCGGTGCGCTGGCGCTGGCGTCCGGGCAGGCGGCGACGTCGCTGGCCGTGCTCGGTGTCGCACGCGCCGGTGACCACGTGGTGTCGAGCGCCTCGCTGTACGGCGCGACCTACACGCTGTTCGCGTCGACCCTGCGGGACCTCGGCATCACCTTCACGTTCGTGCAGGACCCGACCGACCTGTCCGAGTGGGCGGCGGCGGTGCGCCCGGAGACGAAGGCGTTCTTCGGCGAGTCCATCCCGAACCCCCGCGGGGACGTCCTGGACTTCGCCGGGGTGGCCGGGGTCGCACACGAGGCCGGTGTGCCGCTCATCGTCGACAACACCATCGCGACGCCGTACCTGGTGCGCCCGATCGAGCACGGCGCCGACATCGTCGTCCACTCCGCGACGAAGTACCTGGCCGGACACGGCAGCGCCATCGCCGGGCTCATCGTCGACAGCGGGAACTTCGACTGGGCCGCGCACGCCGACGCCTACCCGCAGCTGGCCTCGACCGAGCAGTCCGGGTTCGCGAACACGAACTTCGCCGAGAAGTTCGGGCGACGGGCGTTCATCCAGCGCACCCGCTCGAAGCTGTCCGCCGACCTCGGGCCCGCGATCGCACCGTTCAACGCGTTCCTGGTGCTGCAGGGCATACAGACGCTGTCGCTCCGCATGGACCGGCACGTGTCGAACGCCGCCACCGTGGCGACCTGGCTCGACGCGCACGACCAGGTCGAGCACGTGCACTACGCCGGCCTGCCGGACTCGCCGTGGCACCACCTGCAGCAGCGCTACGTGCCGAAGGGGCCGTCGGCCGTGCTGTCGTTCGACCTGGCCGGTGGGGTCGCCGCGGGCCGACGGTTCGTGGCGGCGCTCGAGCTGTTCGACCACGTCTCGAACCTCGGTGACGTCCGTTCGCTCGTCGTGCACCCGGCATCGACCACCCACGTGCAGATGACCTCGGCCGAGCGAGCGGCCGCCGGGGTGGGGGACGGCCTCATCCGCCTGTCGATCGGCCTCGAGCACATCGACGACATCACCGCGGACCTGGCGCGGGGGTTCACGGCAGCCGCAGCGGGATAGGTTGGGCGCATGACCACGTTGGCCGCACCGACCCGCGTGCGGACGCGCGCCCCCGGCAAGATCAACGTGTTCCTGTCCGTCGGGGCGCTGCAGGACGACGGCTACCACGACGTCGCCACGGCGTACCAGGCGGTGTCCCTGTACGAGGACGTCACCGCCGAGGCCGCCGACGACTTCTCGGTCACCTTCACCGGGCCGATCGACACGAGCACCGTGCCGGTCGACGAGTCGAACCTGGCCATCCGTGCGGCCCGGCTCGTGGCCGACGCGGCCGGACACCGCGGCGGCGTGCGGCTGACCATCGACAAGCAGGTGCCCGTCGCCGGCGGCATGGGCGGTGGCTCCGCGGACGCCGCGGCGACCCTGCTCGCCGTCGACACGCTCTGGGGCACCGCGCTCGGTCGCGAGGAGCTGCTCCGGCTCGCCGCACAGCTCGGCGCCGACGTGCCGTTCGCCTTCGCCGGCGGCACCGCCGTCGGTACCGGTCGCGGCGACGAGCTGAGCCCGGCGCTGGCCAAGGGCGAGTTCCACTGGGTCCTCGCCCTGAGCGACGACGGGCTGAGCACCCCGGCCGTCTACCGTGCGCTCGACGAGCACCGGGAGCGGTACCGCGCCGACATCTCCCCGGCGCCGTCGCACCCGGTGGTCGAGGCGAACGTGCTGCAGGCTCTGCGCGCGGGCGACCCCGACCTGCTCGCCGACTGTGTGCACAACGACTTGCAGGCACCGGCCATGCGCCTGCAGCCCCGGCTCGCGGCGACGCTGGAGCTCGGCGAGAAGTCCGGTGCCCTGGCCGGCCTGGTGTCCGGCAGCGGACCGACCGTGGCGTTCCTGGTGGGCGACCGTGACGCCGCGCTCGAACTGCAGGTCGAGCTCAGCGCCGCCGGCCTCGTCGCACTCCGGGCCACCGGTCCGGTGCACGGCGCACGCGTGGTGCACTGACCCGAGGCCCCGGCACAGCCGTCGGCGCTTGGACCGCCACCGTCAGCGGGTGGACCGCCACCGTCAGCGGCTGTACTTCCAGAGGATGACCGTGCCGGTGTGCCAGTAGCGCACGACGTGGAACCCCTCGGCCACGAGCGTGTCGGTGACCTGCGGGCGGATGTTCCGTGACTTGCCGCCGACGAACCACACGGTGTCGATGCCGGAGATCCGCTCGGGCACCGTCGTCGCGATGTCCCCGTTGACGTTCCAGAGCTGCCCGCGTTCGGCACCGGTCTCGGCGACGGCGAGGTCGCGCATCCCGGTGAAGGCCTCGGGGTAGGAGTCGGCGATGACCTGCGCGGTGGTGCCCGGGTGCTCCCAGACGCTGCCGAAGACGACGCCCTCGTTCTGGTCGGTGCGCCGGTCCCGCTCGCGCTCGATGATCGCCGCCGCGTTCGCCCAGTGCGAGTCCTGCTTCGCGTGGGGCAGCCGGACGATCGTGCTCGTCGGTGCCGACACGAGCAGCATCCCGACGACCGCGAGCGCCAGCCACCGCCGAGGTCGGATCGCCGTGATCGCCAGGCCGATGAGCAGCGCGACGAACGGCAGGCTCAGGCTGGCGTACTTCGGGGAGTACAGGTGCTCCCCGGCCGCGGTCGCGCCGACGAGCAGTGCGGTGGGCAGGATCGTCAGGGGGACGGCGACGCGCACGGCCTGCATCCGCAGCAGGTCACGGGCGGCGGGGGAGGGGCGTCGGGTGGCCCGGACGGCGAGCACGACGCCGACGATCATCAGCGCCCACCCGAGCACCGCGTACGGCCAGACGGCACCGAACCAGGCGGTCGCGACGACCTGGCGCACGGTGGCCCACCCGACGCCGGTGATCCAGCCGACCTGCTTGGCTTGCCCTGCGGCGAGGACGATGAACGGCGACACCACGAGCGCGGCCCCGACGGCGGCGACGCCCCAGCGCACGAACGCGGCGCGGTCGACCATCGGCGCGGCCACCGGACCGCTGCGCTGCGAGAGCACGGCGTCGCGCCGTGCGGCACGGTCGGCGACGGCGGTCCAGAGGAGCACGACCCCGTGCGCGACGACGGCCAGGGCCAGGTAGACGTTGAACAGGACGGCCACCACGGCGAGCAGGCCGTAGACGACCCACCACCGGGTCGCGTGGTGCCGGGTCCGGGTGCGCCGGACCGCGGTGATCCCCACGAGGGTCAGCGCGACGGCGAACGTCGTGACGGTGGCGTACGGGCGCCCCTCGGTGCCGGCCCAGGCGACGCGCGGCAGGACCAGGAACACGATCCCGGAGACGACGCCGAGCCGCACCCCGCCGAGACGACGGCCGAGCGCGACGACGAGGCCGGCGGAGACCCCGATGGCCAGCGCGCTCGGGAACCGCAGCGTGAACGGCGAGTACCCGACGAGCGTGAACCAGACGTGCATCACGGCGTAGTACAGGCCGTGGACGGCGTCGACGTTCTGCAGTTCGGCCCAGAGCGCCGGCCAGCTGCGCTGTGCGCTCGCGATGGTCGCGGCCTCGTCGTACCAGACCGACGGCACCCAGCTGAAGGCCGCTGCGACGACGACGCCGAGCGCGCCGACGGTGATCTCGGGGGTCCGTGCGAGGGCTCGGACAGCCGCCACGACGAGGCCCAGCGAGCGCGCGCGCACCGACGCGTCCGACGTCGTGCGTCGGACCGGGACGGTACCGGTGCGCGGGGAACTCACGCCCGCGACCGTACCGATCTGCTCTGGGGATCCGCCGCGTCCGGGCGCTGAACTCTCACATGCAGGAGTTCGGTGCGACGGGCCAGAATGACGGGATGGAACCCCTCGTCGCCCCCGCCGCCGCGCTCTCCCCGGGGCGGACGCAGCTCGGTTCGCGGACCGCCGCGCTCGCCGACGTCGGGGTCACCGGGCTGCGACGCCTGGCCACATCGCGCATCCTCGTCGTCGGGGCCGGCGGGCTCGGCGCACCGGTGGTCGCGTACCTCGCCGGGATCGGTCGGCTCACGGTGGTCGACCCCGACGTGGTCGACGCCTCGAACCTCGCCAGGCAGACGCTCTTCACCGCCGCGGACGTCGGCTCGCCGAAGGCGCAGGTCGCGGTCGCCCGGGCCGTCGCCGTCGACCCGGAACTCGACGCGGTCGCCGTGGTCGGGTCGTTCACGCCGGACCTGGTCGCCGGACACGACGTCGTGGTCGACGCCGCCGACTCGGTCGTGGTCACCCGGGCCGTCTCGGACGCCTGCGCCGCTGTCGGCGTGCCGTTCGTGTGGGGCACCGTGCTCGGCCACGACGGGCAGGTCAGCGTCTTCCGCGACGCCGGGCCGGACGGCGTCGACTTCCACGACCTGCACCCCGACGCGCTGCCCGACGAGGGCTCGTGCGCCCTGGACGGCGTGGTCCCCGCACTGTGCGGTGCGGTCGGTGCGGTGATGGCAGGACAGGTCTTCGCGTTGGTCACCGGCAGCGGCGACCCGCTGCTCGGACGCGTGCTGACCGTCGACGCCCGCCGGTGGCGCTGGACGGAGAGCCCCGTCCGTCGCGGACCCGCTTCGCGTCGACCGGCACCTGCTGGTGCCTCCGCGACGCCGCGCATCGCGCCGTCCGCCCTGGCTGCCAGGGTGGCGGACCCGTCGGACCCGCTGGTCGTCGTCGACGTCCGGACCGACGAGGAACGCGCGGCCGGCGTGGTCGCCGGTGCCGTCACCGACGACACCGGTTCGGACGAGGTCGTCGTCTACTGCGCACGCGGCCCCCGTGCGGACGCGTGGGCGGCGCGGCAACCGGCCGGGAGGCGCGTGACGGTCCTCGACGGCGGCTTCGAGGCCTGGCGTCGCGAGGGGCTGCCCGTGGCGATCGAGCACCGGTCCTGACCCAGCCCGGTCACCTCCACCGCCCCTGCCGCCGCATCCGCGGATAAGATCGGTGGATCATGACGCAACTGCGGGTACGGGACGCTGCGGCCTTCCTCGGGATCAGTGACGACACCGTTCGTCGGCTCGTCGACGGCGGCACCTTCACCCGTGCCACGGACGACGCGGGGCGAGCCGTGGTCGACGGTCGCGAGGTAGCTGCCTACGCACGGGAACGCAGTTCCGAGCTGACCGACCCGGCGTCCGCGGTGAAGAGCTCGGCGCGCAACCGCTTCGTCGGGATCGTCACCGACCTGGTCGTCGACACCGTGATGGCGCAGGTCGAGCTGCAGTGCGGCCCGCACCGCGTGGTGTCCCTGATGAGTGCCGAGGCCGTCCGCGACCTCGGGCTCGAGGTCGGGTCCGTCGCGGTGGCGTCCGTCAAGGCCACGATGGTCGCGGTCGAGGCACCCGCCCACCAGGAGGACCCCCGATGATCCGTCGTTCCCGCTCGCTGCTCGTGCCCTTCGCCGTCGTGGCGACGCTCGGCCTGTCGGCGTGTTCGACCGCCGACGCTCCGGCGGGGTCGTCGTCGCCGTCCTCGTCGTCGAGCGCGGACACCGAGGTGTCGGGGTCGATCACCGTGTTCGCGGCGGCGTCCCTCCAGAAGACGTTCACCACGCTCGGCAAGCAGTTCGAGACCGCGAACCCCGGCGCCTCGATCCGGTTCTCGTTCGCCGGCTCGAGCGACCTCGTCACCCAGATCCAGAACGGTGCCCCCGCCGACGTGTTCGCGTCCGCCGACGAAGCGAACATGGCGAAGCTGGCGTCGACCGACCTGGCGAGCGGTTCGCCGCGGGACTTCGCGACGAACGTCCTCGAGATCGCCGTCGCACCGGGCAACCCGAAGGGCATCACGGACCTCGACGACCTGACGGCTCCGGGCGTCCAGCTCGTCACGTGCGCCGCCCCGGTGCCGTGCGGTGCCGCGACGGCGGAGGTCGAGTCCGCATCGGGCGTCGACCTCGAGCCGGTCAGCGAGGAGCAGTCCGTCACCGACGTGCTCGGCAAGGTCGAGTCCGGTCAGGCTGATGCCGGACTCGTCTACGTGACGGACGTCCGAGGGGCCGGCGGCAAGGTCGACGGGGTCCCGTTCGACGAGTCGGGCAAGGCCGTCAACACGTACCCGATCGGCGTGCTCCGGGAATCCCAGGACCCGGCGCTCGCACAGGCGTTCTCGGAGTACGTCCGCTCCGCCGCCGGGCAGCGTGTGCTCGCCTCCGCGGGCTTCGGGAAGCCCTGACCCGTGGCTCCGCGCGCTGACGGACGGCCGCCGGTCGCGTGGTGGCTCCCGCTGCCCGCGGTGCTCGGCGGGCTGTTCGTCGTCGTGCCGGTGCTCGCGATGCTCGGCCGGGTGGACTGGTCGTCGTTCGTCGGGCTCGTGACCTCCACCGCGTCACTGACCGCACTCGGGCTCAGCCTCGGTACGGCGCTCGCGGCCACGGGCGTCGCGTTCGTCCTCGGGTACCCGCTCGCCGTGCTGTTCGCGCGGTCGCGGTCGCGCTGGGTCGGCGTCGCTCGTGCCGTCGTGCTCCTGCCGCTCGTGCTGCCGCCGGTGGTCGGCGGCCTCGCGCTGCTCGCGGCCTTCGGTCGGCTCGGGGTGGTCGGGGCGTTCCTCGACGACCACGGCCTGCACATCGCCTTCACCACGACGGCGGTCGTCATCGCGCAGACCTTCGTCGCGATGCCGTTCCTGGTGTCCTCGGTCGAGGGTGCGCTCCGCGTCGAGGGCGACCGCTACGAACGGGTCGCCGCGACCCTGGGTGCCGGACCGACCCGGACGTTCCTGACCGTCACGACGCCGAGGGTCCTGCCCGGCATCGTCTCGGGGCTCGTGCTCTGCTTCGCCCGGGCGCTCGGCGAGTTCGGGGCCACCCTGACCTTCGCCGGCAGCCTGCAGGGGGTCACGCGGACCCTGCCGCTCGAGGTCTACCTGCAGCGCGAGGTCGACCCGGACACCGCGGTGGCCCTGGCCGTCGTGCTCGTCGTGGTGGCCGTCGTCGTCATCGGGGCCTCGTCGTTCCGCACCCGCGGAGCCCTGGCGTGACGGCCGAAGGTGCGGTGAGCGTCCGGGCGCACGTCGTCGTCGGGTCACGGGACGTCGACGTCGCGATCCAGGTCCGCGCGGGGGAGTGCCTGGCCGTCATCGGGCCGAACGGTGCGGGCAAGTCGACGGTGCTCGAGGCCCTGGCCGGGCTGCTGCCGATCGACGCCGGCCGGATCGAACTCGACGGGGTGCAGGTCTCGAGCCCGCGGCGCACCGTCCCCGCGCACCGTCGTCGGACCGGACTCGTCGCGCAGCGGTCCGACCTGTTCCCGTTCCTCGACGTCGTCGGGAACGTCGCCTTCGGGCCCCGAGCGGCCGGAGCCGGTCGCGCCGCGGCCCGGCAGCTCGCCCGCGACGCGCTCGACGCCGTCGGGGTCGCCGACCTGGCCACCCGCGACCCACGCACGCTCTCCGGAGGACAGGCGCAACGCGTCGCGATCGCGCGCGCGCTCGCCACCGACCCGGCGGTGCTGCTGCTCGACGAACCGACCTCGGCGCTCGACGTCGGCGCGCAGGACGAGGTCCGCGCGGCACTCCGGACCGCCGTCGCCGGGCGGCCCGCGGTCCTCGTCACCCACGACCCGGTCGAGGTCGTCGCACTGGCCGACCGCGTCGTCGTGCTCGAGGGCGGCCGGGTGGTCGAGCAGGGCACCCCCGCTGCCGTCCTCGGTCGTCCGACGAGTGCGTTCGCCGCGACGTTCTCCGGACTCGCGCTGGTGCGCGGGACCGCCACCGGGGGCGGGATCGCGATCGACGGCGGGGGCGAGCTGGCGTCGGGGGCGCACGCCGTGCCTCCCGGCCGGCCCGCCCTGGCCGCCTTCCACCCGACGGCCGCCGTGCTGACGCGGGACGGTGCCGGGGCCGCGCGCACCGTCTCGTCGCTCGAACCGCGCGACGGACTGGTGCGGGTGCGGGCCGGTGACCTGGTGGCGGACCTGACGCTCGCGCGGCTGACCGCGCTCGGGATCGCCCCCGGCGACGCGGTGCGCATCGACGTCCCCGCAGCCGAGGTGGCGGTCTACGCGCCCCGCGGTTGAGACAATGGTCCGATGACCTCCTGGTTCCCCAAGGTGTGGCCCGTGGCCACGCCGATCCTGGCGGCCGTCGTGCTCGCGTTCTCGTACGGCCGGTACGGGCTCGGTACCGCCGTGGTGGTCGTCGTCGCCGTCGTGCTCGCGGTCACGGTGCTCGCCGCCGTCCACCACGCCGAGGTCGTCGCACACCGCGTGGGGGAACCCTTCGGCTCGCTCGTACTGGCCGTCGCCGTGACGATCATCGAGGTCGCGCTCATCATCTCGCTGTCGAGCTCGGGCGGTGCGCAGGCCGAGACCCTGGCGCGCGACACGGTGTTCTCGGCGGTGATGATCACGATGAACGGGCTGGTCGGCCTCGCGATCCTGATCGGGACCCTGCGGCACAACACCGTGCGCTTCAACCAGGAGGGCGCGAGCGCCGCGACCATGACGGTGGCCGCGCTCGCCGTGCTGACCCTGGTGCTGCCGACGTTCACCACCGGCACCGACGACGCCTCCTTCACGGGGACGCAGCTCGTGTTCGTCGCGATCGCGTCACTGGTGCTCTACGGGCTGTTCGTCGTCACGCAGACCGTGGCGCACCGCGACTTCTTCCTGCCGGTCAACCGTGCCGGCGGGGTGCTCGTCGAGTCCGAGGACGCCCACGCCGCACGCCCGTCGGGTCGCACCACGATGGTGTCGCTCGGGCTGCTCGTCGTCGCGCTCGTCGCCGTGGTCGGGCTCGCCAAGGTGGAGTCGCCCGCGATCGAGGCCGGGGTGGCCGCCGTCGGGTTCCCGCCGTCCTTCGTCGGTGTCGTGATCGCGCTGCTCATCCTGCTGCCGGAGGGCATCGCCGCGTCGAAGGCCGCCGCACGGAACCGGATCCAGACGAGCCTGAACCTGGCGATGGGGTCCGCGATGGCGTCGATCGGTCTGACGATCCCGTCGATCGCGGTCGCGTCGCTGTTCATGCCGGGGACGCTGCTGCTCGGGCTCGGGCCGTCGCAGATCGTGTTGCTCGCGCTGACGATCGTCGCGGCGGTGCTCACCGTGCTGCCCGGTCGTGCCACGCGGCTGCAGGGTGGGGTGCACCTGGTGATCTTCGCCGCGTTCATCGTGCTGTCCGTCTCGCCGTAGGGCGGGGCGGGGTCGGCG
>NZ_QKTH01000030.1:0-20631 GCF_003234485.1 Curtobacterium sp. MCLR17_034 | reverse complement strand
CACCCGCACACCCGCACGCCCCACCCCCGCACACCCCACGCACCACGGAACAGGGAGAACCCACGTGAAGACCCGAGTCCTCGCCGGCCTCGCCATCGCGGCAGCCGCGACCGTCGCACTCTCCGGCTGCGTCCAGAGCGCCAACGCCTCGAACGCCTCCGACACCGACGGCACCACCGACCTCACCGTGTTCATCAGCGGCGACACCAACGTCCAGGACCTCTGGGACAAGTCGCTCATCCCCGCCTTCGAGAAGGCGAACCCGAAGATCCACGTCAGCACGAGCATCGACCTGCACGGCGAGCACGACGCCCAGACCCAGGCGAACCTCGCCACCGCGGTCAAGGCCGGCAAGTCCGTCGCGTACGACCTCGTCGACGCCGGCTTCGTCACCACCGCCGGCAAGGCCGGGCTGATGGCACCGGTCAGCGACAGCACGATCCCGAACCTGAAGGACGTCCCGGACGCCACGAAGCAGCAGGGCGGCGACAGCGCCATCCCGTACCGCGCCTCGAGCGTGCTGCTGGCGTACGACGCGAAGAAGGTCACGGACCCGCCGAAGACCCTCGACGACCTGCTCGCCTGGATCAAGGCCAACCCGGGCGAGTTCGCCTACAACTCCCCGTCGTCCGGCGGTTCGGGTGGCTCGTTCGTGGCCACGGTGCTCGCGAAGTACCTGACGCCCGCCGAGCAGGAGACGATGCAGACGAAGTACGACAAGTCGCTCGAGTCGAAGTGGGACAAGGGCTTCGCGGCCCTGAAGGACCTCGGTCCGTCGACGTACCAGAAGGGCGTCTACCCGAACGGCAACGACCAGGTCGTGCAGTTGCTCGGCAGCGGCCAGATCGCGATGGCCCCGGTCTGGAGCGACCAGTTCATCACCTCGCAGAAGACCGGCATCATCCCGAAGACCGTCAAGGCCGTGCAGATCGACGACCCGTCGTTCACGGGCAGCGCGAGCTTCCTCGGCATCCCCAAGACCGAGCCGAAGGCCAAGAAGGCGGCAGCCGAGAAGCTCGCCGACTTCGTGCTCAGCGCGAAGGGGCAGCAGCTCGTGGCGAGCGCCGTCTCCGGCTACCCGGTGATCCCGCTCGACAACGTGCCGAAGTCGGTCGCCGAGCAGTTCGCCGACGCGAACCCCTCGCAGCTCCGCCTCGGGTTCCAGAGCGACTTCGCCGCCGACATGAACGCGGCGTGGGACGCGAAGGTCCCGCAGTGACCCAGACCGTCCAGGACGGCCCGGCAACCGGCCGGGAGGCCCGTGGCGACTCCGAGCTCGCAGGCTCGCTCGGCGCGTCCCGCGCGTCGCTGGCGCGCCGCCGCTCAGCGGGACGGGCGGGCCTCCCGCCCGTCCCGCCCCACGCACAGGGCCCGGCGCACCCCGCCAGCGGGCGCACGGCGCAGGAGCGGCTGGCCAGCCGCCGGCGGTGGCAGGGCCTCGCCCTCGTCGCAGCCCCGGTCCTGGTCGTCGTCCTGTTCGTCGGCGTCCCGGTGGTGAACGCCGCCCTGTTCAGCCTCGGGTTCACGGGCGGCCTGAACCAGGCGCTCGCCGACATCGGTGGCGACACCGTGCGCGGCTTCTCGTTCGCGGTCTACGCGACCCTGCTCGGCAACGCCACGTTCCTGCGCGACCTGGTCGCGACGCTCGGGGTCACCGCGCTGTCGACGGGCCTGACCGTGGGGCTTGCCGTCGTCGTCGCGGTGATCCTGCGGCTCCGCGGAGGCTTCCTCGGCAAGACCCTCAGTGTCCTGGCCGTGGTGCCGATCTTCGTGCCGGTGGTCATCGCGAGCTGGTCGATCCTGACCTTCACCGACGCGCAGGGGTTCCTCCGGAGCCTCGGTGCGCAGTTCGGCCTCGACGTCCCGGTGTGGGGCTACACTCTCGTCGCCGTGGTGTTCGGCAGCGTCTGGACCAGCCTGCCGTTCGCGGTGCTCATGATCGCCGGGGCGCTGCAGGGCACCCCGGACGCCCTGGTCGAGGCCGCGAAGGACGCCGGGGCGAGCACCTGGCGCGTCGTCTGGCAGGTGCTCCTGCCGATGGCCGCGACCCCGCTCGTCATCGCGACGACGTTCACCGTGATCGGGGTGCTCGGTTCGTTCACCGTGCCGTACTTCACCGGTCCGAACGCGCCGACGATGCTCGGCGTCGACATCTCGAAGTACTTCCAGGCCTACAACCGTCCGCAGCAGTCGACGGCGATGGCGTTCATCGTGTTCGCGTTCGCCGCGGCCGCGAGCGTCTTCTACCTCCGCTCGACGGTCCGCTCGAACGCGGGCGAGCTCGACGAGAAGCGTCAGGAGCAGCAGTGATCAAGCGTCTGACCGGCAACGCCCTCGTCTGGGCGACGGCGATCGTGCTGGCCGTGTTCATCCTCGGGCCGCTCGTCTGGCTGGCGGCCCGGGCCTTCGCCACGACGTGGACCTACCCGAACCTGCTGCCCGACGGCTGGACCCTGCAGTGGTGGGGCACCGTGTTCGAGGACCGCAGCCTGGCCGTCGCGGTGCAGAACTCGCTCGTCCTCGCCCCGCTCACGGTCCTCATCGCCGCGGTGGTCTGCCTGCCCGCCGCGTGGGCGATCAGCCGCATCGAGTTCCCGGGGCGGCGCCTCGTGCTCGTCGGGCTGTTCGCGACGAACGCGTTCCCGAAGATGGGCCTCTTCGTCACGATGTCGGCGATGTTCACCGCGCTGAACCTCATGAACACGGTCACCGGCATCCTGATCGTGCACGTCCTGGGCTGCGTCGTGTTCATGACCTGGCTGCCCGCCGCAGCGTTCTCGGCCGTGCCGCGGTCCCTCGAGGAAGCCGCCCGCGACGCCGGGGCCAGCCGCTGGCGCACCTTCTGGAAGGTGACGTTCCCGATCGCCTGGCCCGGGATCCTCGTCGCGATGGTGATGTCGTTCCTGGCGTCCTTCGACGAGGCGCAGGGCACGTACCTGGTCGGCGCCCCGACGTACATGACGATGCCGACGGCGATGTACTCGCTCGTCCTGAACTCCCCGCGCCAGGTCTCGGCGGTGTTCGCGATCGCGCTGAGCATCCCGTCCGTGGTCCTGCTGCTGCTCGCCCGGAAGCACATCATGGGCGGCCGACTGGCGGACGGCTTCCAGATCCGATGACCCGGCCGCGACCGACCGGGCCGACACCCGGACAGACACCCGGACCGACACCGATGACCCACACCAGCACGAAAGGCGACCAGATGACGGACGCAACGCTCGTCGCGGAACGCGCACCGGGCCTCCAGGCCGACGGCAGCACGACGGACCGGACCCGATCCGGCGGCCTCACCATCCGCGGACTGCGCAAGACGCTCGGCGGACGCGACGTCGTCGCCGGCATCGACCTCGACGTCGCGAAGGGCGAGCTCGTCTCGCTCCTGGGGCCGTCCGGCTGCGGCAAGACCACGACGCTCCGGATGGTGGCGGGGTTCCTGCCCGCCGACGGCGGCGTCGTGACCATGGGGGACCGCGACGTCACGTCGCTCGGTCCGGAGCGCCGGCCGAGCGCGATGGTGTTCCAGAACTACGCGCTCTGGCCGCACATGACGGTGACGCAGAACGTCGCGTTCCCACTGCGGACCCGACGGGTGCCGAAGGCGCGGGTCGCCGAGCGGGTGCGCGACGCGCTCGAGCTCGTCGGCCTGAGCCACCACGCCGGCTCGAAGCCGACCGCGATCTCGGGCGGTGAGCAGCAGCGCGTGGCCCTGGCCCGCGCCATCGTGCAGGAGCCGGACGTCCTGCTCCTCGACGAGCCGCTGTCGAACCTCGATGCGAAGCTCCGCGTGAGCGTCCGCGACGAGATCCGCCGCATCCAGCAGCGGCTCGGCATCACGACCGTGATCGTGACGCACGACCAGGACGAAGCGCTCAGCATCTCGGACCGGATCGCCGTGATGCACGACGGCCGCATCGAGCAGATCGCGACCCCGACCGAGCTCTACGCCCGCCCAGCCACGAGCTTCGTGGCGTCGTTCATCGGGTCGACGAGCGTCGTCACCGGACGGTTCCTCGCCGGCACCTCGGTCAGCCCGACGGCGGCCGACACGGTGCTGGTCCGCCCCGAGCAGGTCGCGCTCACCGACGACTCGCCGATCCGTGCGACGGTCGCGCGGGTACTCATGCGGGGGCACTTCGCCGAGGTCGTGCTCAGCACCGACGGCGCGGAGCTCCGCGCCTACGTCACCGGGCCACCGCCGGCGGTCGGCACCGAGACCGGGGTGCGCCTGGGTGAAGTGCTCGTCCACCGCGACGGCGTGCTGCTCGAGGTCGCCCGATGAGCGCGGGGGTGCCGACGTCGACGGTCTCGGCTGCGGCGGCTTCGGTTGCGGTTGCGTCTGCGTCTGCGGTCGACCGTGTGGTCTCGACCGGCGCGGACGGGAGGCCCGGCGTGCGTCCGCCACGCCTCGTCGCCCACCGCGGCGCGCCGCGCGTCCGGCGTGAGAACACCCTGCCCGCCATCGCGGTCGCCGAGGCGCTCGGCGCCGAGGTCATCGAGGTCGACGTCCGCCGCACCGCTGACGGCGTCGCCGTCCTGCTGCACGACGAGACCCTCGGCCGGATGTGGGGCGACGCCCGCCGGGTGTCCGACGTCGACTGGTGCGACGTCGCCCGGCTCGGCAACGGCCTCGACCGGATCCCGCGGCTCGACGGCGCGCTCGAACGCCTCGACGGCTGCAGGTCGACCCTGCTCGTCGACCTGACCGACGCCGAGGACGCCCTGGTCGCCGCCCGCACCGTGGCGGGCTTCACCGGTTCCACCGCGGTGGCCTGGTGCGGAGCACCGGCGGCGATGACGGCCGTCCGCTCCGTGCTGTCCGACGCCGACGTCTGGCTGGCGTGGGAGTCGCTCGACCCGCCCGTCGCCGCGGACCTCGAGGCGCTCGCGCCGTCGACGCTCAACCTCGACGTCGCGTTCCTCACCCCGCGCACGGTCGAGGTCGCGCACGCCCTGGGCCTGCGCGTCGCCGTCTGGACCATCGACGACGTCGAGCCCGCCATCTGGGCAGCCCGGCTCGGTGTCGACTCGATCACCACGAACGACGTCGGGTCCATCGGAGCAGCCCTGTCGGCGGCCGAGCGCGACGGCTGGCCCGAGCGCGACCGCGAGCCCACCGAGACCGAGGTCGCCTCGCGCGCCCAGGCCCTGGCCCACCGCATCGCCCACGAGGTCATCGCCTACACGCGCGAGCACCCGGTCAGCGAGGTCCACACCAAGGCGAACCCCGCCGACCTGGTCACCGACGTCGACCGCCTGGTGGAGCAGCACGTCCGCTCCCGCGTGCGGATGGTGTTCCCGACGCACGGGTTCACCGGCGAGGAGTACGGCGAGGCCCCCGGCGACCGGCACCGCTGGTTCCTCGACCCCGTCGACGGCACCACCAACCTGGCCAACGGCGTGCCCTGGACCTCGATGTCGCTCTGCCTGACCCGTGGCGGCCGTCCGCTCGTCGGCGTCGTCGCGGACCCCTGGCGCGGCGAGGTGCTCGAGGCCCGACGTGGCCGCGGCGCCACGCTGCGCGACCGCCAGCTCCGGCTCGACGACACACCCCGGCCGCTCGCCGGTGCCGTCGTCGGCACCGAGCTCGACGGACACCGCCCGTGGCCGGGGTTCGGGGCGTTCCTCGACGCCCTGGCCGACCGGTCGTGCACGCTCCGGGTGCAGGGATCGGGCACGTTGACGATCGCCCAGGTCGCGGCCGGGCGGGGGATCGGCGGCTGCGTCTCGGCGTTCAACCCGGTCGACCACGGTGCCGCGGTGCTGCTCGTGCACGAGGCCGGGGGCGTCGTGCTGACGCGATCCGGCCCCGTCGAGGGCTTCCCACCCGTGGGGGAGCCGTTCCTCGTGGCACACCCGGGGGCCGCGGACGAACTGCACGCGGTGTGGACGGCGGCGCTCGCCGCAGGGTGAGCCACGCGGCGCACGGTTGAGCCGCGGCGCACGGTGCGGGGCCTGCGATCCGGTGCGGGGTTGACTGCCGGGTGCGGCGCTGCAAGCGCGCACGGGGCTGGGAACGGCGCACGGGGTGCGGAGGTGCGCACGGTGCGGGCTGGAGGCGCGGTGCCAGCCCGGCACGCGCCTCCCGGCCGGTGGGTGGTGGGCACGGTGCTGGGTCTGCGATCCGGTGCGGGGTTGGCTGCTGGGTGCGGCGCTGCAAGCGCGCACGGGGCTGGGAACCGTGCACGGGGTGTGCAGGTGCGCACGGTGCGGTGTCTGCGATTCGGTGCGGGGTCGGCGATGCGGTGCGGGGTTGGCTGCCGGGTGCGGCGCTGCAAGCGCGCACGGGGCTGGGAACCGCGCACGGGGTGCGCAGGTGCGCACGGTGCGGACTGGAGGCGCGGTGCCAGCCCGGCACGCGCCTCCCGGCCGGTGGATGGTGCGCACGGTGCGGGGTCGGCGATGCGGTGCGGGGTTGGCCGCTGGGTGCGGCGCTGCAAGCGCGCACGGGGCTGGGAACCGCGCACGGGGCGCGCAGGTGCGCACGGTGCGGACCGGGGGCGCGGTGCCAGCCCGGCACGCGCCTCCCGGCCGACTCTGAGCGGGCGCTCAGTCAGCCGACGCCGGGGGTTCGTAGTGTTGCAGTCCACGACGGGTCCGACCGGGCTCACCGTGCACCTGAAGGAGCATCGACCATGGGATTCCTCGACCGCCTGCTCGGACGTCCGGAGCGAGACCGATCCGCCGACGCACAGCAGAACCAGTGGGGGCAGCCGCCGCAGCAGCAGGGCTACCGGTACGGCCAGCAGTCGTACCAGCAGCCCGCGCCGCAAGGCGGAGGCGACCAGTACGGCGTCCCGCAGTGGGGCGGTGCACCGACGCAGCAGCAGGGTGCGACGACCGACGACGAGCGTGCGGTCGAGCGCTACCGCTACCTGCTCCGCACGGCACCGCCGGAGCGCATCGAAGAGGTCCACGCCGAGGCCTTCGCCAAGCTGACCGACGAGCAGCGGCGCATGGTCTACGACGAGTTCACCCGGACCGCGCCTCCCGGTGAGGCGCCCCGTGGCGACGACCCCCGCTCGCTGGCCCAGTCGGCGACCCGCTCCGAGATCCGCCAGCCAGGCTTCATGGAGCGCTCGCTCGGCGGCGTCGGTGGCGGCGGACGCTTCGGCGGCCAGCGCGGCGGTCCGTCGTTCGGCAGCATGATCGGCGCCTCGATCCTCGGGACCGTGGCCGGCTACGTCATCGGTTCGGCGATCATGAGCGCCTTCCTGCCCGACCCCGGATCGTTCGATGGCGGTACCGACGCTGCGGGTGACGGTGGTTCGGAGGACACTGGTGCTGAATCCGGTGATGCCGGGGCGTCCGACGGCGGCGCATCCGACGGCGGCGGCTTCGACAATGCGGGCTGGGGCGACAGCGGATCCGACTTCGGCGGTGGCTTCAGCGACTTCGGTGGTGGTGACTTCGACGTCTGAGTGACGTCCGTCGCTCCACCGGACCCCCGGGTACCCACCGTGTCCGACGAAGGAGCGACATGGCCATCATCGAAGCCTCCGGGCTGACCAAGACCTACAAGTCGAAGTCCGGGCCGGTGCACGCGCTGGCCGGACTCGACCTCTCCGTGCCGCAGGGCACCGTGAAGGCGCTGCTCGGGCCGAACGGAGCGGGCAAGACCACGGTGGTGAAGGTGCTGACCACCCTCATCACGCCCGACTCGGGCACCGCGACGATCGACGGCATCGACGTGATCGCCGACCCGCAGGCCACCCGCCGGTCCATCGGTGTGTCCGGGCAGTACGCGGCGGTCGACGAGAACCTGACCGGGTTCGAGAACCTCGAGATGATCGGGCGGCTCTACCACCTCGGCCGCCGGACAGCGCGCGATCGTGCCCGGGAGCTCATCGACATCTTCGACCTGTCCGAGGCGGGGGACCGCCCGGTGAAGGGCTTCTCCGGCGGCATGCGGCGCCGCATCGACCTCGCCGGGGCGCTGGTGATGAACCCGCGCGTGCTGTTCCTCGACGAACCGACGACGGGCCTCGACCCCCGGAGCCGTCTGGCGCTCTGGGGCATCATCGAGGACCTCGTGGCCGAGGGCGCGACGGTGCTCCTCACCACCCAGTACCTGGAAGAAGCCGATCGGCTGGCCGACGACATCGCGGTCATCGACGACGGGGCCGTCATCGCCGAGGGCACCGCGGACCAGCTCAAGGCGCAGGTCGGCGGGCACCGCGTGGTCGTGACCCTGGTCGACGAGGCCGACGGCGACGCGGCGACCACGGTGCTGCGCCGCTACGGGGTCGGCGAGGTCGAGACCTCGGGCGACGGCCGCACCCGTGCCATCGCGGTGGAGGCCGGTCCGGCCGCCCTGCAGCGCGTGCTCGCCGACCTCGGCGAGGCCGGCATCGAACTCCACGACGCCGGCATGCGACGCCCGACCCTCGACGACGTCTTCCTCCGCCTGACCGGACACGCCGCGACGGACGACGACGCCGACGAGCCCGCGGCCACCAAGCAGAAGGAGACGGCACGATGACCACCACGTCCCTCGCGCCGGGCCGCCAGCTGCCCGTCGTCGTCACCTCGCCGCTCGCCGTCTGGGTCGAGGACGGCTGGACCGTCACCAAGCGGAACCTCATCAAGCTCAAGCGGTCGCCGGACATGCTCGTGTTCGCCGTGCTGCAGCCGATCATGTTCGTGCTGCTGTTCAGCCAGGTCTACGGCGGCGCCATCCAGGTGCAGGGGACCGACTACACGCAGTTCCTGATGGCGGGGATCTTCGCGCAGACCGTGGTGTTCGGTGCGACGTTCTCCGGGTCGGCGATGGCGCAGGACCTGAAGGAGGGGCTGATCGACCGGTTCCGGACGCTGCCGATGTCGGCGTCCGCCGTGCTGGTGGGGCGCACGAACTCCGACCTCGTCCTGAACTCGATCTCGATGGCGATCATGATGCTCACCGGCCTGGCGGTCGGGTGGCGGGTGAACTCGTCGCCGCTCGAGTTCCTGGCCGGCATCGCCCTGCTGCTGCTGTTCAGCTACGCGTTCAGCTGGGTCATGGCGCTGCTCGGCATGAGCGTCAAGACGCCGGAGGTCATCAACAACGCCTCGTTCATGATCCTGTTCCCGCTGACGTTCATCTCGAACGCGTTCGTGCCGAGCGACACCCTGCCGCTGGTGCTGCGCGTGTTCGCGGAGTGGAACCCGGTGTCGTCGCTCGTGCAGGCCGCGCGCGAACTGTTCGGCAACGTCGGGTCCGCCCCGGTGCCCGACATCTGGACGATGCAGCACCCCGTACTGACCGTCCTGATCGGGATCGCCGTGATGCTCGTGGTCTTCGTGCCGTGGGCGGTCAACAAGTACACCCGCATCAGCGCGAAGTGATCAGAGCAGCTTGCGCTGCAGCGCCCACGCGGTCAGCTCGTGCCGGTTCGACAGCTGGAGCTTCCGCAGGACCTTCGACACGTGCGTCTCGACGGTCTTCACCGAGATGAACAGCTCCGTCGCGACCTCCTTGTAGGCGTACCCGCGCGCGATGAGCCGCATGACCTCCTGCTCGCGCGCGGACAGGCGGTCCAGCTCGGCGTCGTGCTGCGCGGTCTCGCCGCTAACCGCTCCGAACGCGTCGAGCACGAAACCGGCCAGGCGCGGCGAGAACACCGCGTCACCGTCCGCCACGCGGGCCACGGCCTCGGCGACCTCGGCACTCGACGAGCTCTTCGTGATGTACCCGCGGGCGCCGGCCCGGATGACCCGGACGACGTCGTCGGCGGCGTCCGACACGCTCAACGCGAGGAACCGGGTGTCCGGGTTCTCCGGTGCGGACCGCGTGATGACCTCGGCGCCGCCGCCGCCGGCGCCGCCCGGCAGGTGCACGTCGAGCAGGACGACCCGCGGGCGGGTGGCCGCGACAAGCGTCACGGCTTCGTCGACGGTCGCCGCCTCACCCACGACCTGGAGGCCCGGTGGCAGCCCGGCGCGCACGCCGGCTCGGAAGATGGAGTGGTCGTCGACGATCGCGACGGTCAACGGGGCGGGCTCGGTCATGCGTGCTCCTCGTCGTGGGCCGCGGGTGCGAGCGGCAGGGTCAGCCGGACCTCGGTGCCGGTGCGGCCCGGCCCCGGCGCGATGGTCGCGTGGCCGCCGAGGCGCTGCATCCGGCCGACGATCGACTCGCGGACGCCGTACCGGCCCGCGGGCACCGCGTCGACGTCGAACCCCGGGCCGCGGTCGCGGATGCTGAGCTCGACCCGGTCGCCGGCGGTCTCGGCGTACACGCTCACGGTCCCACCGGCGTGGCGGGCGGCGTTGAGCATCGCTTCGCGGGCGGCGGCGACGAGCCCGTCCGGCAGGTCGCTGCGGGCGGGCCCGACCGCGATGACCTCGATGCGGGCGGGGTACTCGGCCTCGATGTCCACGGCGGCGTCCCGCAGCTGCGTGCCGAGGTCGCGCGCCGGTTCCGCCTGTTCGGTGAAGAGCCAGGACCGCAGCTCGCGCTCCTGCGCCCGCGCCAACCGCGCCGCGTCCGAACCCGGCTCGGCCTTCTGCTGGATGAGGGCGAGGGTCTGCAGCACCGAGTCGTGCAGGTGTGCCGCGAACTCGGCGCGCTCGAGGTCGCGGACGCGGGCGGCGCGTTCCTCGGCGAGGTCGCGGACGAGCCGGACCACCCACGGGGCGACCACGACGGCGACCCCGACCAGGACGGCCACCGCGGCGGTGAGCACGGTCCAGACGTTCGGGCGGCTGCTCGTCGTGAAGAACAGCAGGATGCCGAGCACGACGAGCACCAGGGCCCCGAGCGCCCGGACCACGAGGGCGGAGGACCCGGCCGTGCGGACGTTGCGGAGTGCGTCGAACTGCCGCCAGGCGAGTGCGGCGCCGGTGACGACCACGACGCCGGGGACGATGACCTCGAGGGGGACGGCCACCCCCATCCGCGCTGCGACCACCGCGCCGGCGGCGGCGAGCAGGGCCAGGCCGAGCAGGATCTCGACGACCGGGGCCCGCCGGGCGGACGCGGTGGTCTCGTCCTGGTCGACGACGGCGGCCGGGGTCAGCACGGACTTGAGCGGTGCACGTCCGGCGGCTGCCCCGGCGGCGGCGCTCGGCACGGTCGCCCAGAGCCAGGCGTAGAGCAGCAGCCCGGCGCCACCGCAGACCACCAGGACCGCGGTGGCGAGCCGGACGGCCCCGACCGGCAGCCCGGTGTGCGCCGCGAACCCGCTGCAGACACCGCCGACGACCCTGGGGGTCGGGCGCGTCATCGTCGCGGTGGCCATGGGGCAATCCTGGCACCCGGACGGCGGTCGCAGCAGGTTCCGGGGCCGGGATCAGGGACCGGTCAGGGGGAACCCCGATGGTGTCGGCGGAGCACTGCCGGGATGCTGGTGGCCATGACCGATCACCAGCACGACTCCGCTCCCGGCACCGCCGCCGGCAGCGCCGACTCGACGACCCGGTTCTTCGACTGGGTCCGCGGCCTCGGCATCGCGCGCACCGACGACCGCTGGCTCGCCGGCGTGTGCGGTGCCGTCGCCCGCCGAACCGGGCTCGACCCGCTCGTGGTCCGCGGCGTGACGATCGTCGTCGCGCTGCTGGGCGGGCCGGTCCTCCTCGCCTACGCCGTCGGCTGGGCACTGCTGCCCGACGCCGCCGGACGCATCCACGTCGAACGGATGATCCGCGGGGTCCTCGACCCGGCACTCATCGCGATCGGCGCCTTCGTGGCGCTCACCTTCGTGCCCGCCGCCCGCGGCCTCTGGTGGCAGGGGGCCCCGGACGCCTGGGGGATGCCCGGATGGCTCGAGGCGACCCTGGCCACCGCGTGGAGCATCGTGCTCGTCGGCGGGATCGTCTGGCTCATCGTGGTCCTGGCCCGACGCGGGGTGGACGGCGATCGGACAGCGGGCAGCGGCACCGGCACCGGCACCGGCACCGGCAACGACCCGAGCGGTGCACCGCGGGGCGACTTCTGGACCAGCCCCGAGGAGCCGCACCCCGCCCGGAACGCGTGGACCGCGGCGGCGACCGGCGCGACGGACGCGGGACGGGCCTCCTGGCAGTGGGGTGCACCCGCGAGCCCCGAGGACCGGCGACGGCAGCACGAGGAGCGGATGCGCGCCGAACGCGAGCGGGCGGCCGAACGGCGGGCCGAGCGGGTGGAGCGGCGACCCGGGGCGGCGTACGTCGCCGTGTCCCTCGGACTCGCACTCGTCGCCGGAGCCGGGGTCGCGTTCTGGGCGCAGCAGGCCGGGTGGTCCGTCCCGGTCCTCGGGATCGCTGCCGCGCTCGCGGTGCTGGCGATCGCCACGATCGTCGCCGGGATCCGCGGCCGCGATGACGACGTGCTCGGACTGTTCTCGACGGTCGCAGCGGTGGCCCTGGTGGTCACCGGGGTCCTGCCTGCCGGCACCCAGGTCTCGCTGATCGGCGGCACCACGTGGCAGGTGGAACGGGCCGCCCCGGGGACCGAACGGAACTTCGCGATGCTGGCCGGCGGTCCGACGCTGGACCTCCGCGAGCTCGAACCGTCGGCGGTCGGGGGCGACGTGAACCTCTGGCTGGGTGCCGGCGGAGCCGAGGTGCTGCTGCCGACCGACCTGCCGGTGCGCGTCGAGGTGAGCGGTGTCGGCTACGGGGTCGACACCGGCGGGGGCGACGACGACGGCACCGGTGGGGTGCTCCGGACCACCACGCTCGAGAACCGTGCGGCACGCACGGCCGATGCGGACGAGATGACGACGGTGCACCTGTGGATCCTCGGCGGCGGCGTCGACGTGCCGCGGGCGATCACGGTCGGCGAGTGAGGAACGGGACGATGACGAACGACGGAACGACCAACGACGCGGCGACTGCACCGGTGGCCTCCCCGGTGGCTCCGGACGGGCCCACCACGCGGCCACGACGCAACGGTGCACGCTTCGGCACGATCCTCTGGGGTGTGCTGCTCCTCGTGTTCGCCGGAGCGATGGCCGTGAGTGCGCTGCCGATGTTCTCAGTGGACACCACGACCCTGCTGTTGGCCGCCTGCATCGCCGCCGGCGTGCTGCTGGTCGTGGCGGGGATCGTGGCGGCCCTGTCCCGCACACGGCGGTAGTCCGACCGCTCCGTGCACAGGGCTGTCCAGGTGTGCACGGGGGTCACCCGGACGGCTTAGCATCATCCACGTGACCGCGACAGACGCCGAGCGGGCCGCCCAGCGCGACGCCACCGAGCAGCCCCTCGACCGCAGCACCCGCCTGCGCCGGTGGATGCTGCACGGGGCTGACCAGGGTGCCTCCCACCAGGGCCCGCACCAGGTCGAGGTCGAGAAGACCCACCCGTGGTGGCGGGTCATGTGCCTGACCGGCGTCGACTACTTCTCCACCCTCGGGTACCAGCCCGCCATCGCTGCGCTCGCCGCGGGTCTGCTGTCGCCGATCGCGACGATCGTCCTCGTGCTCGTCACGCTGTTCGGCGCGCTGCCGGTCTACCGCCGGATCGCCCACGACAGCTTCCGGGGCGCCGGGTCGATCATGATGCTCGAGAAGCTCCTGCCGTGGTGGGCGGGCAAGCTGCTCGTGCTGGTGCTGCTCGGGTTCGCCGTGACGGACTTCATGATCACGATGACCCTGTCGGCGGCCGACGCCACGGCGCACATCGCCGAGAACCCGTACACGCCGCACTGGTTCACCGAGATCCCGGTGCCGCTCACCCTGGCGCTGCTGCTCCTGCTCGGCATCGTGTTCCTGCGCGGGTTCAAGGAGGCCATCGGCATCGCGGTCGGCCTCGTCGCGGTGTTCCTCGCCCTGAACGCCGTCGTCATCATCGTCGCCCTCTGGCACGTGTTCGAGAACCCGATGGTGGCGAGTGACTGGTGGTCCGGGCTGACGGCGCAGCACAGCAACCCGCTCGTGATGGTCGGCATCGCCCTGATCGTGTTCCCGAAGCTCGCGCTCGGGCTCTCCGGGTTCGAGACCGGTGTCGCGGTGATGCCACAGGTCCGCGGCGACGCCACCGACGACACCAGCGACCGACCCGAGGGCCGGATCCGTGGCACCAAGCGCCTGCTGACCGTCGCGGCGCTCATCATGAGCTCGTTCCTCATCACGTCGTCGATCGTGACGACGTTCCTCATCCCGCAGCGCGAGTTCCAGCCCGGCGGCGGTGCGAACGGGCGCGCCCTGGCGTACCTGGCGCACGAGTACATGGGCGGCGTGTTCGGGTCGATCTACGACTTCTCGACCGTCGCCATCCTGTGGTTCGCCGGCGCGAGTGCGATGGCGGGGCTCCTCAACCTGGTGCCGCGGTTCCTGCCGCGCTACGGCATGGCACCGCAGTGGGCGCGTGCGGTGCGTCCGCTCGTGATCATCTTCACGCTCATCGCGTTCGTCATCACGATCATCTTCCAGGCCGACGTCGACGCGCAGGGCGGCGCCTACGCCACCGGCGTGCTCGTGCTCATCACGAGCGCCGCGGTCGCGGTGACGCTGTCCGCGCGCCGCAAGCAGCAGCGCAAGCGCACCATCGCGTTCGGCGTGATCTCGGTCGTGTTCGTCTACACCACCGTCGCCAACGTGATCGAGCGGCCCGACGGCGTGCGGATCGCGGCGATCTTCATCATCGCGATCGTCGTGGTGTCGCTCATCTCGCGCGTGCGGCGTTCGTTCGAGCTCCGGGCGTCGTCGATCGAGCTCGACGCGACCGCCCGCCGGTTCGTCGAGGCCGACGCCGACCAGTTCAGCTCCGTCTGCATCATCGCGAACGAACCCGGCGCCGGCACGGCCGAGGCGTACCGGGCGAAGGGGCGCGAGGAACGCCGCGACTCCGGCATCCCGGCCCGCGTGCCGACGATGTTCCTCGAGGTCCTGCCCGCCGACTCCTCCGACTTCGAAGAGGACCTGGTGGTCGAAGGCCACGTCATCCACGGGTTCCGCGTGCTCAAGGTCCGCTCCGGCAACGTCCCGAACACCATCGCGTCGACGCTCCTCGCCATCCGCGACCTCGCCGGGGTGGTGCCGAGCATCTACTTCGAGTGGAACGAGGGCAGCCCCATCCGCAACGCACTGCGCTTCGTGTTCACCGGTGCCGGCGACGTCGCCCCCGTCACGCGCGAGGTCCTGCGCGAAGCGGAACCCGAAGTGAACCGACGGCCGAGCGTCCACGTCTCGTGAGCCACGGACCGGGCGCGGGGCGTGCCTCCAGGCCCGTCGGCGGCCTGGCGGCGATCGCGGTCGCCGCGGCTGTCTGGGGCACCACCGGGACCGCGACGCACTTCGCGCCCGGTGTGCCGGCGTTCGTGTTCGGTGCGGTGACCTTCGGGCTCGGCGGACTCGTGCTCGCCGCGACCGCTGGTCGGGGCACGCTGCGTGCCGTCACGCAGCGCCGGACTCGCGGCTGGGCACTGCTCGGGGCCGCATCGCTCGTGGTCTACGCGGTCGCGTTCTACGCGGCCCTCGCTGACGCCGGGGTCGCGCTCGGCACGACCCTGGCCATCGGCTCGTCGCCCGTCTTCGCCGGCCTGGTCGAGTGGGTCGCCGACCGGAGGCGCGTCACCCGGCGGTGGGTCGTCGCCACCCTGGTGAGCGTGGTCGGCATGGTCGTCGTCACCCTCGCGCGCTCCGAGCACGACGGTGGCGGGCGGTCACTCGCGGTCGGCGTCGGCAGCGCCCTGGTCGCCGGTCTGACGTACGCGCTGTACTCGTGGGCGGTGGCGCGGGGGATGCACGCCGCGACGAGCCGGATGCCGATCGCCGTCGGTCGCGCGGAGTCCGACAACATGCCGGTCGGCGGGGACGTCGGGGTCGCGGCCGCGCGAGCTGCCCGCGGGCCGAACGAACGCGGCCTCGTCGGCGCGGTGTTCGGGGTGGCCGCGGTGCCGCTCGTCGTGCTCGCCGTGGTGGCGGGCGGGCCGTTCCTGACCGACGCCGGCAACTGGCCGGTGTTCCTCTACCTGGCGCTGGTGCCGACGGTGATCGGGCACTCGCTGTACGCGCTCGGCCTCCGGACGGTGACGGCGTCGGTCGCGACGCTGCTGTCGTTGCTCGAGCCCGTCGTGGCCGCGGTGCTCGCGGTGCTCGTGGTGGGGGAGCGCCTGGGGACCGGCGGATGGGCCGGTATCGTGCTGGTGGTGGCCGGGCTGTCCGTGCTGGCGCTGCCCGCGCGGCGCGCCCGCTGACCAGCGGCGGCGCACCCGGTGACCAGCAGCGGCGCCCGCGTCAGCCGGACCGGCGCCGACCCGGGGCCGCCGGTCAGCCGTCCAGGATCTGGTCCCGCACCTTCCGCCGCAGCACCTTGCCGATCATCGACCGCGGCAGGTCTTCGACCACGACGACCCGGCGCGGCACCTTGTACGCCGCCAGGTGCTCGCGCGACCAGGCCCGGAGCGCGGCCCCGTCGAACGTCGAGGGGTCCTTCGGCACGACCGCGGCGACGACCTGCTCGTTGCCGCCCTGCGTGATGCCGACGACCGCGACCTCCTTGACGCTGGGGTGCTTCAGCAGGGTGTCCTCGACCTCGGACGGCGACACGTTGAAGCCGCCGGTGATGATGAGTTCCTTGAGGCGGTCGACGATCCGGACGTACCCGTCGCCGTCGATGGCCACGATGTCGCCGGTGCGGAACCAGCCGTCGGGCGTGAAGACCTCGTCGGTGGCCTCGGCCTTGCCCCAGTAGCCGCGGAACACCTGGGGGCCGCGGACCTGCAGTTCGCCGGGCTCGTCGATGCCGAGCACGGTCGTGTCGTCGTCGGGGTCGACCACGCGCGCCTCGGTGGAGGACAGCGGCAGGCCGATCGACCCGAGTCGGCGCTCCGGGGAGACCGGGTTCGCCATCAGGACTGGGGAGCACTCGGACAGGCCGTAACCCTCGACCAGGTAGCCGTCGGTCCGGGCCTCCCACGGTTCGACGATGTCCTGCGACAGCGGCATGGCGCCGGAGATGCCGATCTCGATGCCCTTGAGCGACACCTTCGCCGAGTCGGCCGCGTGCTGCAGTCGGGCGTAGATCGGCGGCACGGCCGGCAGGAACGTCGGCGGGTGGCGCTTGATCGCCGTCAGGACGAGGGCGGGATCGAACGCGGGGAAGAGCACGAGCCGCGAGGCCATGCTCATCGCGAAGGTCAGGCAGAGGGTCAGGCCGTAGGCGTGGAACATCGGCAGCACCGCGTACACGACGTTGTCGCCGCGGCGGATCTGCGGCACCCACGCCCGGGCCTGCGCGGCGTTCGCCAGCAGGTTCCGGTGGCTCAGCACCGCGCCCTTCGGCGTCCCGGTGGTGCCGGACGTGTACTGGATCAGTGCGACGTCGTCGGTGTCCGGCCGCGGGTGCCGCTTCGACAGCTTGCGGGTGTCGGCGAGGTCGTCCCACTTGACCGTGCCGCGGACCTTCGCCGTCAGCTTCGCGCGGGACTCGCGGGCCTTCGCGACCGGCAGCGACAGGGCGAGTCGGGTGCTCCGGGGCATGGCCCGGGTGATGTCGACCGAGACGATCGCGTCGAGGTGCACGTCGGCCGGGAAGTCCTGCAGCGTCGCGACGGACTTGTCCCACGCGATGGCGACCTTGGCGCCGTGGTCCTCGAACTGGTGGCGGAGCTCCCGCGGCGTGTACAGCGGGTTGTGCTCGACCACGATCGCGCCGAGACGCAGCACCGCGTAGAACGCCACGATGTGCTGCGGGCAGTTCGGCAGGACGATGGCGACGCGGTCACCCGCGCCCACGCCGAGCTTCCGCAGGCCGTTCGCCGCGCGGAGGATCTGCTCCTCGAGGTCGGCGTAGCTCGTGGTGCGCTTGAAGAACTCGAGGGCGACCTGCCTGGGGAACTTCCGGGCCGACTGCTCGACCAGGTCGTACAGGGAACCACTCTGTTCCTCGATGTCGTGCGGGACCCCCGGGGCGTACGAGGCAAGCCAGGGACGAGGCGTGTCGATGCTCACCCGACCCAACCTAGTGGGCCACCCCCGTGCACGCTGGGAGGGCCACTTTGCGCGATGCCACCCCCGCGCCCAGGTGACGGACGGAACATGACGACATGTCCACTGTCTCCGACGTCTTCCGGTCCCGCCTCAACCAGACGTTCACGGGTGGTTCGACCGGCACGGAAGCCTGGATGGACGACCTGGAACACGGCACCGACGCGGGCTTCTTCGGTCCGGGCTCCGCCACGTGGGCGGTGCACGGCGGGAGCCACGGCATCGTCGCCGGCGTGCGGGCACTGCTCGTCCAGGCGCTGCACCCCGGCGCGCTCGCCGGCGTCGCCGACCACTCCCGGTACCGCGAGGACCCGTTCGGTCGCCTGGCGGGCACCAGTCGGTGGATCGCCACCGTCACGTACGGCGACCGGCAGACCGCCCGCAGCGGCAGCGACTGGGTGCTCCGGCTGCACGAGCGGGTCCGCGGGCAGTACGTCGACGCGCACGGCACCGCCCGCCCCTACGCGGCGAACGACCCAGACCTGGCGCGCTGGGTGCACCTCGCGTTCACCGACGCGTTCCTCCGCGCCGCCCAGCGCTGGGGAGGCCCGATCCCCGGCGGCGCCGACGCCTACGTCCGCGAGTGGGCCGAAGCCGGGCGGCTCATGCGCATCGTCGACCCGCCCGAGTCCGAGGCGGAGCTCCGTGCCCAGATGAACGGATACCTCGACCGCGGCGAACTCCTGGTCGACTCGCGCACCCGCGACGTCGTCCGGTTCATCAAGGACCCGCCGCTCTCCCGTCTGCTGCGGCCCGGCTACCGCGCCGTGTTCCAGGGAGCGGTGTCCACGCTCGACCCGCGGCACCGCTCGCTCCTCGGCCTCCGTGCGCCGATCGTCGGCCCGGTCGAGCTGCCGGTGGTCCGCACCACGAAGCTCGTGCTCGACGGGATCGGTGCGGTGCTCGATGACCAGACCGGTTCCGAACGGGCCGCGCGGCGGCGCATCGCGCGCCTGCAGCGCGCCGACGGCAGCGCGGTCGCCTGAGCACGGCGGTCACCGCGACCACGTGACTGACGGGAGGCACGGTGCCAGCTGGCACCGTGCCTCCCGTCCGCTCGTGGGGGCCTCAGAAACCCGACGGCACCCGGGGCGTGTAGGCGGACTCGAGTCGCGTGACCTCGTCGTCGGTGAGCGTCAGCGAGGCGGCTGCGACCGCGTCGTCGATGTGGTGCTCCTTCGTCGCGCCGACGATGGGCGCGGAGACCGCGGGCTTGCCGGCGACCCAGGCCAGGGCGACCTGCGCCATCGGGACGCCGCGCTCCGTGGCGACGGCCTCGACCGCGTCGACGATCGCGCGGTTGGCGTCCTCGTCCTGCTTGTAGAGGGTCTTGCCGAACTCGTCGGTCTGCGCGCGTGAGCCCGAACCGGAGGCGTCCCAGGGGCGGGTGACGCGGCCGCGGGCGAGGGGGCTCCACGGGATCACGCCGACGCCGGTGTGCTCGCAGAAGGGGAGCATCTCGCGCTCCTCCTCGCGTTCGAGCAGGTTGTACTGGTCCTGCATGCTCACGAACTTCGTCCAGCCGTGGCGCTCCGCGGTGTGCTGCATCTCGGCGAACTGCCACGCCCACATGCTGCTCGCGCCGATGTAGCGGGCCTTGCCGGCCTTGACGACGTCGTGGAGGGCCTCCATGGTCTCCTCGATCGGCGTCACCGGGTCGAAGCGGTGGATCTGGTACAGGTCGACGTAGTCCGTGCCCAGGCGGGTCAGGGACGCGTCGATCTCGTGCATGATCGCCGCGCGGGACAGCCCGGCGCCGTTCCGGCCGGGCCGCATCCGGTTGAAGACCTTCGTGAAGACCTGGACGTCCTCGCGCGGAGCCAGCTCGGCGAGGAGCGTGCCGGTGATCTCCTCGCTGCTGCCGTCCGAGTAGACGTTCGCGGTGTCGAAGGTCGTGATGCCGGCCTCGAACGCCCGGCGGACGAACGGGCGGGCCTCGTCGATGCCGACGCTCCAGGCGTGCGAGCCCCGGTCCGGGTCGCCGTACGACATCATGCCGAGGACGACGCTGCTGATCTCGAGCCCCGAGTTGCCGAGGCGCTTCGTGTCGGTGGTCATGCTGCCACTCTGGCATCGCGGCCTGTGACGGCGAGCAGGCGGATCTGGAGCGGGGTGTCCTCGGTGACGTCGACCGGGGGTGCGTACAGGCCGGTGGCGGCGAGGTCCTCGATCTGCGGCTCGAAGTACTCCCACACGGCGCGGACGAGCTCGTCGGGCAGGGACTCCTCGGTGCCGGTCGCCCGGGCGAGGTCCCACGTGTGGATCGTGATGTCGCTCGTCTGCTCGGTGAGGTACTGCGCGGCGGGCACGACGTCGGTGCTGAGGTGCACGGGGGTGTCCTGCGGGGCGTTCCGCCAGGCGTCGGTGGCCGCGGTGGCGAACCGGTGCCACTCGGCCACCAGGTCGTCGCCGATCGGCTCGAGGTCGGCCTGGGCCTGGGCGTAGTCGCACCCGGTCAGGAGCTTCGGGATCCAGCGCTGCTCGTCGACGACGTGGGCGACGAGGTCGCGGGTGGTCCACTCGGAGTCGGGGGTGGGGGCGTCCCAGTCGGTGACGGCGGCGACGCGGCGGCCGAACTCGGCTGCCGCGAGGGCCTGCATCGCGATCCAGTCGGTGGCCATGGTGGTGCTCCTGTTCGTCGTGCGGGCGTGCTCGTGGTTGGTGCTTCTCGTGCAACTCGGGGTCCGGCGTGCGGATTCCCCTCGGTGCCGTCGCACGTGCCAACGTTACGCGGGGGCGGGGG